>NZ_JBITHD010000004.1:509797-594987 GCF_044457685.1 Nonomuraea sp. NPDC050536 | reverse complement strand
GGGGGGCGGGGGGGGGGTGGTCGGGCGGCGCGGGGGGCGGTTCCTTTTATTCGCGGTGGGGGGGGGGGGGGGGGGGGGGGGGCGCCGGCCCCCCCCCCCCCCCGGGGGGGGGGGGCCCCCCCCCTCCGGGCCCCCCACCACTTCAGCGCGTTCCCCAGCGACTACCGGATGCCCACCACGAACTCCACGGGCGTGGTGACGACACGCGGGAACGCGGGTCGCATGGGCACGCCGGAGCCGGATGCGATGCTGGAGAGAAGCGGTCATGGAGATGGGGGTACCCGAAGTGACGCCCGATGCCGTCTACGTCGTCACCGACCGCCCGCGCGCGGCGCGCCGCTGCGGGGACGGCCGGTGGGAGGCGCCCGGCTGCGTCGTCTCGGTGGATTCGGGCAGGGTCGCCGTCAGCGGCGACGACCTGTCGTTCGTCGCGCTGCGCTGGCGGCGCCGCATCCCCGACGACACGCTCGTGCTCGGCGACGCGTGGGAGCGGTCGTACGGCGAGTTGCAGTGGCGCCACCCGCAGCCCGAGCGGACCTTGCCCTGGTATTGGCTGGCCACCTCGGGCGGCAGGACCTGGGGGATGGGCGTGCGGACCCGGCCAGGCGCCATGTGCTCGTGGACCGTGGCCGGGGACGGCGTCACGCTCTGGCTCGACGTCCGCAGCGGCGGGCAGCCGGTCTTCCTCGGCGACAGGGAGCTGGCGGCGGCGACCATGGTGGCCGTGGACGGCGCGGCCCGGCCGTACGCGATGCTCGAGGAGCTGTGCGCGGCGATGAGCCCGGACCCGCTGCTGCCGCGCGAGCCCGTCGTGGGCTGCAACAACTGGTACTACGCCTACGGGGAGGGCTTCGGCAGGGAGGCGGTGGTGCGGGACGCGCGCACGATCGCCGAGTTCGCCGACGGGCACCAGGTGCTGCCGTACTGCGTGGTCGACGACGGCTGGACGCACCACTTCGGGCCGTGGGACAGCGGCTTCTTCGACATGGCCGAGACAGCCGGTGAGATCAAGGCGGCGGGCGCCCGCCCGGGGCTGTGGTTCCGCCCGCTGTCGCAACCGGAGACGGTGGCCGAGGACATCGCCCGCTTCCGCTCCTGGGGTTACGAGCTGATCAAACATGACTTCAGCAGCTACGACCTGTTCGGCCGCTACGCCGCCCACGCCCCGGCCACGCTGGCGACCGGCGACACCGTGTTCCCGGACAGGAGCAGGACCAGTGCCGAGCACGTCGTGGAGCTGTACCGCACGATCGCCGAGGCCGCGGGGGACGCCCTGGTGATCGGCTGCAACACGATCGGCCACCTGGCGGCCGGGCTGGTCCACGTGCAGCGCACCGGCGACGACACCTCGGGCAGGCAGTGGGAGCGCACCCGCCGCATGGGCGTCAACACGCTCGCCTTCCGCCTGCCCCAGCACGGCCGCCTGTTCGTGGTCGACGCCGACTGCGTGCCCTGCACCCCGGCCACCGAGTGGTCGCTGAACAGGCAGTTCCTCGACCTGGTCGCCCGCACGGGCACCGCGCTGTTCGTCTCGGTCGACCCCGCCGCCCGCACCGACGCCGCCGACGGCGACCTGTCTCGCGCCGTACGGCTGGCACTGGACGGCGGCCAGGACGTCGAGCCGCTGGACTGGCTCACCACCACCGCCCCCAGACGCTGGCGGTGCGGCGGTCAGACGCTCACCTACGACTGGTCCCAGCCCTGGGGCGCCTGGCCGCTGCCCGTGTAGGGAGGGTCAGCCGATCGCGATCCACTCGGTGGAGGTGGTGACCTCCTCCAGCACCGACGGCAGCGGCTCGACGCCCAGGCCCGGGCCCGTCGGCACCGCCAGGTGGCCGTTGGACAGCTCGAACGGCTCGGTGATGTCCCTCTCGTAGTAGCGGCGCGACCCGGACGTGTCACCCGGCAGCGTGAACCCGGGCAGCGCCGCCAGCGCCACGTTGGCCGCGCGGCCGAGACCGGTCTCCAGCATGCCGCCGCACCACACAGCCACCCCGTGCGCCCGGCACAGGTCGTGGATCCGGCGGGCCTCCAGGTAGCCGCCGATCCGGCCCGGCTTGATGTTGATGATCGAGCAGGCGCCCAGCGAGATGGCGGCCGCCGCGTGCTCGGCCGACTCGATCGACTCGTCCAGGCAGATCGGAGTGCGCACCAGCTTGGCCAGCTGGGCGTGCTGGACCAGGTCGTCGTTGGCCAGCGGCTGCTCGATCAGCAGCAGGCCGAAGTCGTCCAGCTTGGCCAGCTGCGGGGCGTCCACCAGCGTGTAGGCGGCGTTCGCGTCCACCTGGAGCAGCATCTCGTCGCCGAAGCGCTCGCGCACTGCGCGGACCGGCTCCACGTCCCAGCCCGGCTCGATCTTCAGCTTGATCCGGACGTAGCCCTCGTCGAGGTAGCCCTCGACGGCGTCGAGCAGCTGCGGGATGGAGTCCATGATGCCCACCGACACCCCGCACGGCACCCGGTCGCGCGCCGCGCCCAGGAACCGGCCGAACGACTCGCCCGCCGCGCGCAGCTGGGCGTCGAGCACGGCCGTCTCCACGGCCGCCTTGGCCATCCGGTGGCCCTTGATCGGCTCGAGCGCCCGGCCCACGCCGTAGGCGTCGACCTCGCGCGGCAGCGCCGGCAGCAGGAAGCGGCGGATCACCTCCGCCGCGCCGTCGACGTACTCGGCGGAGTAGCGCGGCTCGGACATCGCCACGCACTCGCCCCAGCCCTCCGAGTCCGGCGTCACGACCCGGACCAGCAGGATGTCGCGGGCAGTCTCGGTGCCGAATGAGGTACGGAACGGTGCGACCAGCGGCATCGCGATGCGCCGCAGCTCGACTCCTGTGATCTTCACGCTTTCTCCACTACGTAGTACGACTTGTCGTAGAACCCGGTCACCACCCGGCCCTCGGACAGCAGGCTGCCCAGCACATCACGTACGGCGTGCCGCCATGCCTTTGCCGTTCCCGGGTCCGAGCGTCGCAACCCCTCCACGTCGGCGGGGACCGCCACGAGCACCGTCGCGGCGTCCACGGAGCCCGCCACGGGCCTGCCGCCCTCGTCGGCCAGGGCCACCACGGCGTCCCCGGGAGGCGGGCAGGGCTGCGGCTCCCGCCGTACCGGCCATTCGGCGAGCAGGCGGTCGGACTCGTCGCCCTGGTTGATCGCGTCGTCCATCACTCCGTAGAAGGAGGGCAGGTACTCGATCGGGCGGGCGCCCAGCTTGGCCAGGTTGAAGTGCGCGTTGCGGCGGACCAGCGGGTCGTAGGTCCAGGTGATGCGGTCGAGGCCGCGCTCGGCGGCCCAGTGGCGCTGGTGCTGCTTGAGCGCGAAACCGATGCCGCGGCCGATGGCGGCGCCCGTGACGTGGGAGTGCAGGCCGCGGTCGGCGGCGAAGAAGCCCACCGAGCCGCCGACCAGCCGGCCGTCCTCGTAGGCGCCCGCCACGTAGTTGCCGGCGTGCGACAGCGCCCGCATCATCTCGACCGTGACCGGCTGGCTGCCCTGGTCGAAGTGCCAGATGTCGCTGAACAGCGCATAAACCTGCTCGAACTCCACGATGTCGTGAAGTTCCCTGATAGCGAGCAACGTGCCGGCCCTCCGATTCCGCTTGTTGTCACCGCGACGGTAATCCACCGCGAGGTCTCCCGGATTCGTGCGGTCACACCAAGACTGGGGCGGAGCTTGGCGCATGGAACAACGGCGTACGCGATCGATAGCCTGCCGGATATGGGCGAGACGACCCGGCGGGGCGCGGTGGCGGCGGGCTTGATGGCGAGCATGGCGTTGGCCGCGATCGACCAGACGATCGTCGCCACGGCCGTGCCGTCGATCGTGCGGGACCTCGGGTCGTTCTCCCTGTTCCCCTGGGTGATCGCCGCCTACCTGCTCGCCCAGGCGGTCAGCACGCCCGTGTACGGCAGGCTCGCCGACCTGTTCGGGCGCAAGCCGATGCTGCTCACCGGCATGTCGATCTTCCTGGCCGGCTCGCTGCTCGGCGGGCTGGCCTGGTCGATGCCGGCGCTGATCGTGGCCAGGGCCGTGCAGGGCGTCGGCGCGGGCGCCATCCAATCGATCACTCAGGTGGTCGCCGCCGACCTGTACCCGCTGGAGGAACGCGGCAGGATCAGCGGCCTGCTGTCGTCGGTGTGGGGCGTGTCCGCGCTGGTCGGGCCCGCGCTCGGCGGCCTCCTGTCGGAATTCGGGCTGTGGCGGTGGATCTTCCTGCTCAACCTGCCCGTCGGCGGCGTCGCCTGCGTGATCATCATGGTGTGGCTGCGCGAGAGCGTCGAGCGCCGGCCGCGCCGGCTCGACCTGCTGGGCACCGCGCTGCTCAGCACCGGCGTGATCGCGGTGATGCTCGGCCTGCAGACCTCCTCGCCGTGGCCCGTCGCGCTCGGTGTGCTGCTGCTGGTCGCCTTCGGCTGGTGGGAACGGCGGGCCGCCGAGCCGCTGATGCCGCCCTGGATGTGGCGCAACAGGGCGCTGCTCGGCTCGTACCTGGGCAGCGCGGTCGTCGGCATGGTCCTGGTGGGGCCGACGGTATACCTGCCGACCTTCGCGCAGGGCGTGCTGGGCGCGGGCGCCATCGCCGCCGGGTTCGCGCTGGCGGTGCAGTCCATCGGCTGGCCGATCACAGCCGCGATGTCCAACCGGCTCTACCTGCGCTACGGCTTCCGCGACACGGCGCTGGCGGGGATCGTGCTCGTCGGGGTGTCGGCGACCATGTTCTCGCTGATGACGGCCTCGTCGTCGCTGGTCTACGCCGGGCTGTGCTCCTTCGTCAACGGGTGCGGGCTCGGCCTGGTGTCGGTGTCGATGCTGGTGGGGGCGCAGGAGGAGGTCGGCTACGAGCGGCGCGGCGTGGTCACGGGCGGCGTGGTGTTCTTCCGCATCGCCGGAGGGGCGCTCGGCACCGCCGTGCTCAGCGCGGTGGCCAACAGTACGCTGGCCTCCCACCTGGGCGGCGGCGCCTCGGTCGACGAGGCGGCCAGGGCGCTCAACGGCGGCACGGCCGACCACATCCGCGCCGCGCTGGCGGCGGCCGTGCACAACGTCTTCCTGACGATGCTCGCCTTCGCGGCCCTCGGCCTGCTGGCCATCCTCATCGTCCCCCGCCGCCGCCCCAGACGGAGCGTCTAGCTAGCGGAGGCTGCGGACGTCGAGCTCGCGCAGGACCCGGGAGATCACCTCGGGGTCGGCGTGCGGGTCGCGCCTGGCCTCCAGGACCGCGTGGCGGGCGGCCGACATCATCTCCTCCTGCACCCGCCGGATCGTCCTGACCCGCTCGGCGCGCTGCTCGACGGCCCCGCGCCGCTCCTCGTCCGCCACCTCCGGGCTGAGGCGCATCCCGAGCTCCACCAGGCGCCGGCCGAGCATCTCGACCACCTCCTCGGGCAGCCCCTCCGACTCGTTGATCTCGCGCAGCCGCGTGCGCGCCGCCTTGGCCGCGCGGATCGCCAGCTGCCTCTCCAGCTCCCGCTCGTAGGCCGTGTCCGCCATCACGCCGAGCCTGCGCACCAGCCACGGCAGCGTCAGCCCCTGCACCACCAGCGTCACCAGGATCACCGCGAACGCGATCGCGATGATGGCCTCCCTGCCAGGGAAGAGCGCGCCGTCGGCGGTGCGGAACGGGATGGCCAGCGCCAGCGCGACGGAGGCCACGCCGCGCATGCCCGCCCACCACATGACCACGGTCTCCCGCCACCCCAGCGGGATCTCCTGCTCCGCGGGCAGCCCCCGGCGCACCTTCTTGGCCAGCCACGCCGACGGCAGCAGCCAGGCCAGCCGTACGACGACCACCACGGCCACCACGGCGGCGCTCCACCACAGCAGCTGCCCCATCCGGGAGGTCAGCGTGTCGAGGACGGTGTGCACCTCGAGCCCGATCAGCCCGAACGCCACCCCGGTCACCATGGTGTCGACGACCTCCCAGAACGCGCGCCCGGTGAAGCGCCCGTACACGTCGTCGGCGTCCCACATGTGCTCGCCCAGGTAGAACGCGGTCGTCAGGACGGCGAGCACACCCGAGCCGCCCAGCTGGTCGGCGGCGATGTAGCTGACGAACGGCACCAGCAGCGACAGCCCGATCTGCAGCGTGGCGTCACCGAGCACCGCCATGAGCCTCTCCGCCGCCCACCCCACGGCGAATCCGACGGCCACCGCCACCACGGCCGACAGCACGAACGTGCCGACCGCCGCGGGCCAGGAGAACGCGCCGGACACGACGGCCGTGATCGCCACGTGGTAGAGCACGATCGCGGTCACGTCGTTGAACAGGCCCTCGCCCTCCAGCAGCGACACCATGCGGCGCGGCAGGCCGAGCGAGCCCGCCACGGAGGTGGCCGCGACCGGGTCGGGCGGCGCGATCAGCGCGCCCAGCGCCGTCGCGGCGGCCAGCGTCACGCCGGGCACGATCGAGTGCGCCACCACGGCCACCGCCACGGTCGTCACGCACACCAGCGCCACGGCCAGCAGCGCGATCGGCTGCCAGTTGGCCGCGAACTGCCGCCACGAGCCGCGCTGCGCCGCCGCGTACAGCAGCGGCGGCAGCAGCAGAGGCAGCACCAGCTCCGGCGCGAGCTGCACGTTCGGCACGAACGGCAGCAGCGCCAGCACCATCCCGAACAGCGTCATCAGCACCGGGGAGGGCACGCCGAACCGCTCGCCGAGCGGCACTGTGATCAGCGCGCCCAGCAGGACGAGCACCAGCAGCACGAACTGGCCCACGACACCCCCCGATGACCGCGATCCTCACCCCGCGTAGCCATCGTTCCCCATGGCGCCCGGCATATCCGGAAGGTCACCACGCCACGGGGTGGGGGATCCTAGCGGTCGAGGATCCGGAGCTCGGGCGGGCCGGAGGTGAGCAGCAGCGGACCCGACGGCGTGCACGCCACCACGTCGGCGATCCGCGCTCCGAACAGGTCCGGCACGTAGATCGCCGGCTCCAGGCACACCGTCATCCCGGACTCCAGAATCCCCTCGGCCCCGGGGTCCAGGCGCGGCCCCTCGTCCGGCCCGAGCCCGACCCCGCGCCCGGCGTGCTCGGCCCCGAACCGCCCGTACCCGCTGCCGTCGATCACCTCGCGCACGGTCGCCGCCACCTCGGCCGCCGCGACGCCGTGCCGGATCCGGACCAGGGCCGCACGGTGCGCGGCCAGCACCACCGAGTACATGGCCTCGAAGTCCTCGGGCGGCTCGGCCACCGCGAACACCCGCCCGACCTCGGCGCAGTAGCCGTCCCACCGCCCGCACAGCGACACCAGCAGCGCGTCACCGGGATTGATCACCCGATCGGAGGGGGCGTGCGCGGCCAGCGCGGTGTGCTCGCCCCCCGCGACCCGCAGCGACAGCACCTCCTCGCAGCCGCTCTCCAGCAGCAACCGCCGCAGCTTCAGCGCCATCGCCCGCTCGGTCGCGCCGAACCAGTCCAGCTGCCGCGCCTGCTCGAGCACCGCCTCCGCCGCTGCGGCCGCGCGCTCGACCGCCGTCAGCTCGTGCGGGAGCTTGCGCAGCCGCATCGGGGCCAGTACGGCGGCCGCGGGCACGAGCTCGGCGTCGATCATCAACCCGAACAGCTCCCGCACCCGCATCTCCGGATCGACGCCCACCCGGCGGGCGCCCGCCGGGATGAACGCCGCCGGATCGCCGGTCTCGACGGGACCCGCCTCCAGCGTCAACACGAGGAAGCCCTCGCCGCGCCCGCCCAGGTAGCGGAAGTCGGGGGAGGGACGCAGCACCAGGGCGTCGATCTCGGCGCCCCGCATGCGGGCTCGTACCTCCTCGAGTATCACTTCGGCTCGTGCAGCCAGCAGGCGACAGGGCCGAACGCGGGCTCCGACTCCCTGCACCTGTCCATGACGAGCGGGCACCGCGGATGGAACCTGCACCCGCCCGGCGGATCCGCCGGATCGGGCACGTCCCCGGCCAGCTCGGCGGGCAGCCTGCCCGCGCCGTCGGGCTTCGGGATGGCCCCCAGCAGCGCCTGCGTGTAGGGGTGCTTGGGGTCGTCCCACACCTCGGCCGTGTCGCCCACCTCGACGATCTTGCCCAGGTACATCACCGCGATCCTGTCCGCGATCAGCCGCACCACGGACAGGTCGTGGCTGATGAACAGCAGGCCCGCGCCCGAATCCACCGCCAGGTCCCGCATCAGCGTGGCCACCTGCGCCTGGGCCGAGGCGTCCAGCGCTGAGATGGGCTCGTCGCCGATCAGCAGCCGGGGCTTGGCCGCCAGCGCGCGGGCGATCGCGATGCGCTGGCGCTGGCCGCCGGAGAACTCGTGGGGATGCCGGTCGGCGAACTCGCGCGGCAGGCCCACCCGCTCGAGCAGGTCCGCGGGCTTGGCCCGGTCACCGGACACGCGCAGGCCGTCGGCGATCTGGTCGCCCACCTTCCTGCGCGGGTTGAGCGAGGCGTACGGGTCCTGGAAGACCATCTGGATGCCCGTCAACCTCCTGCGGCGCAGGCCGAGCGGGGTCACCGGCTGTCCGTCGAACGTGATCGAGCCCTCGGTGACCGGGTTCAGCCCACAGACTGCGCGGGCGAGCGTGGACTTGCCGCAGCCCGACTCGCCCACCAGGCCGACCACCTCGCCCGCCCGCACGGACAGGCTGGCGCCCGCCACCGCGCGGACGACCGGCCGCCCGGGGGAGCGGTGCTCGACCGCCAGCTCGTCGATCGTGAGCAGACTCATCAGGAACCCTCCTGGGTCGTCCTCGACTCCGGCAGGGAGTCGAGGAGCGCGCGGGTGTAGGCGTGGCCGGGGTTCGTGAGCACCTGGGCCCGCGGGCCGGACTCCACGACCAGGCCGTCCTTCATCACGCTGACCTGGTCGGCGACCGCCGACATCACGCCCAGGTCGTGCGTGACCAGCACGATCGCCAGTCCCAGCTCGTCGCAGAGGCCGCGCAGCAGCCGCAGGATGCCCGCCTGCACGGTCACGTCCAGCGCCGTGGTCGGCTCGTCGGCGATGAGCACTTTCGGCGAGCAGGCCAGCGCGATGGCGATCGCGATGCGTTGCCGCATGCCGCCGGAGAACTGGTGCGGGTAGCGCCCGAAGGCCTCCTCGGCGCCCGGGATCCGCACCTTGCCCAGCAGCTCCACCGCCCGCGCCTTCGCCTCGGCCTTGCCGAGGCCCAGGTGGTGGCGCATGTGCTCGGTCAGCTGCTTCCCGATGGTCAGCATCGGGTGCAGGCTGGTGGCGGGGTCCTGGAAGACCATCGCCACCTCGCCGCCGCGCACCTTGTTCAGCTCCTTGGGCGTCAGCGCGAGCAGGTCGCGCTCGCCGAGCGCGATCCGTCCCGTCGTCCGCGCGCCGTGCGGGAGCAGTCCCAGCACGGCCAGGCCGGTCATGGTCTTGCCCGACCCGCTCTCCCCGGCCAGTCCGTGCACGGTGCCGGGCTCGACGGCCAGGTCGACGCCGCGCAGGATCTCCTTGCCGCGGATCGCGATCTTCAGATCGGTGATGTTCAGCATCAGAGCGCACGCTCCTTGATGGCCCGGGCCGTCCGCGGGTCGAGCGCGTCGCGCAGCGTGTCACCCAGGAAGTTGAACGCCAGCACCACGGTCAGGATCGCCAGACCCGGGAACGTGGCCACCCACCAGCTGTCGAACACCTCCACGCCGGAGGCCACCATCGCGCCCCACTCCGGGGACGGCGGCTTGGCGCCCAGGCCGAGGAACGACAGGCCGGACAGCAGCAGCAGCGCGGTGCCGATGTCCAGCGTGGCCAGCACCAGGATCGGGCCGGTCACGTTGGGCAGCACGTCCACGCGCAGCGAGCGCCAGGCGGAGAAGCCGAGCAGCCGGCCGCTCAGCACGTACTCCCGCTCCCGCACGCCCAGCACCAGCCCGCGCGTGACGCGGGCGTAGGCGGGCCAGGCCACCACGAGCACGGCCAGCACCGCGTTGGTCAGGCTCGCGCCGAGCGCGGCGGCCACCACCATGGCCAGGATGACCGTGGGGAAGGCGAACACCAGGTCCGCCACCCGCATGATGGTCTCGCCCACCCACTTGCCGAAATATCCGGCTGCGGCCCCGAGCAGGCCGCCGACCAGCACCGACAGAACCACCAGGAGCAGCGTGAGCGGGATCGAGACCCGCGCGCCGTACATGACCCTGGACAGGATGTCGCGGCCGAGCTGGTCCGTGCCGAACCAGTGGCCGGGGCCCGGCGGGGCCAGGCGCGGCAGATCCTGGGCCAGTGGATCGTGCGGGGCCAGGGCGGGGGCCGCGATCGCGATCACCAGCCAGGCCAGCGCGATGAGCGTGCCCGCTATCGCCAGCGGCTGGCGCCAGGCCTCGGGCAGCCACCGCGTGAGGCCCTTCCTGGCGAGCGTATCGTCCGTCATTGCAACCTCACCCGCGGGTCGATCACGCCGTAGAGCACGTCCACGATCAGGTTGATCACCAGGTAGACCACGCCGACCACCAGGCCGACGCCCATCACGGCGGGCAGGTCCAGCGTGGTGGCGCTCTTGTAGGCGTACTGGCCGACGCCGGGCCAGGCGAAGATCGCCTCCACCAGCACGGTGCCCGACAGCAGCGATCCGAAGGCCAGGCCCGCGACCGTGATGATGGGCACCAGCGCCGAGCGCAGCACGTAACGGAACAGGATCACCCTGGGCGGCAGACCCTTGGCCCTGGCCGCGCGTACGTAGTCCTGACCGAGCACCTCCAGCACCGCGCTCCTGGTGAAGCGGGTGAGCAGGCCGATCGTGTACAGCGCGAGCACCAGCGCCGGGGTGATCAGGTGGCCGACGGCGGAGGCGAACACGTCCCACTGCCCGGCCAGCAGCGCGTCGACCGTGGTCAGCCCGGTCACCGTCGGCGGAGCGCCGAGGGCCGGATCCACCCTGCCGCTGCCCGGCGTGATCTGCAGCCGGTAGAAGAAGACGTAGAAGGCCACCAGCGCCAGCCAGAATGTCGGCACCGAGATCCCGACCAGGCTCAGCAGCCGCAGCGCGTGGTCCGACAGGCGGTCCCTGCGCAGGGCGGCGATCACGCCGAAGGCCACGCCGAGGATCAGCGAGATGATGATCGCCGCCCCGGCCAGCTCCAGCGTGGCCGGCACGAACTCGGCCAGGTCCTGGCTGACGGGGCGGTGACTCTGCTGGCTCATGCCCAGGTCGCCGTGGGTCAGCCCCTGCAGGTGCAGCAGGTACTGCTGCCACAGCGGCTTGTCCAGGCCGTGCTCGGTCCTCCACTGGGCCACGATCGCCGGGTCGCCCAGCGCGCGCTGGCCCAGGTTGGCGGCCACAGGGTCGCCGGGGACCAGGTTGGTGAGCACGAACGTCACCAGCGTGATGCCCCAGGCCAGGAGGATCGCGATGAGGATCCTCCTGACCAGGAATCGTGCCAGGGGATGCTTCACTACTGCGCGCCGAGGGCAGCGATGTCGACGGTCCAGACCGGGTGGTACTCCAGGCCCGTGACCGAGGAGGCCGTCACGATGTTCTGGCTCGGCTGGATCAGCGGGATGAACGGGCCGGAGGCGTTCAGCTTGGTCTGCACGTCGGCGTAGGCCTGCTTGCGGGCGTCGTCGCCGATCGCCGTCGCGGCCTTCTCACCGGCGGCCTCGATGTCCTTGGCCGCGCCTTCCTTCCAGCCGGCCCGCTTACCGACGGTCTTGCCGGGCAGGAACGCCAGGTAGTCGCTCGGGTCCGGGTAGTCCGGGCCCCAGTACCACAGGCCCAGCTCCTCCTTGCCGTTGCGGTAGTTGTCCAGGGCCGTGGTGATCGGGGCGGGCGCCAGGTCCACCGTGATGCCGACCTCCTTCAGGTTGGCCTGGATGCGCTCGGCCAGCGGCTGGAACGACAGCCCGTTGACGGTCAGCTCGCTGGGGTACTCCAGCTTGACCGTCGGGTTCGACACGCCGCTCTCCGCCAGCGCCTTCTTGGCGCCCTCGACGTCGCGCTTGGCCGCCTGGTCGGCGGGCAGCGCGCCGAGCAGCTGCGACGGGATCACGCCCGGCGACTGCGTCGCGCCCTCACCGGCCAGCTCCAGCAGGCCCGCGTAGTCCACGCCCTTGCGGACCGCCTCGACGAACTTGGCGTTCGGCGTGGTCTTGCTGATCGCCGAGTCCTGGTTGGCCAGCAGGAAGATGACGTTGGCCGAAGCGGTCTTCTTGACCGTCAGGTTGGCCGGCATCCCCTTGACCTGGTCGCCCGACAGGTTGAGCGCCACCTGGCTGTCGCCGCGCTGGACGTTCAGCTTCTGTGTGGCGCCCTCGACGTTGCGGATGACGACCTTCTCGTAGGTCGGCTTGGTGCCGTAGTACTTGGGGTTGGCCTTGAGCACGACCTGGCTGCTGACGTTGAACGAGTCGATCGTGTAGGGGCCCGAGCCCGCCGAGGCGGAGTTCAGGTACTGCTCGGCCTTGTCCTGCGCGTCGGTCGTGCCGCCGTGCTCCTTGACGACCTTGCTGTTGACGATGCCCAGCGCGGGGTTCGGCAGGATGTACGGCAGAGCCGGGTTGGCCGTCTTGGAGGTCAGGGTGACCGTGGAGTCGTCGGTCTTGGCCACGTCCACGCCGTCGAGCAGGAAGGACGGGGTGCCCTTCATGTCGCGCACCCGGGTCAGGGAGAACACCACGTCGTCGGCGGTGATCGGCGAGCCGTCGGAGAAGGTCGCGCCCTTCTTCAGCTTGAGCGTCAGCTTCTTGCCGTCGCTGGACAGCTCGTACGACTCGGCCAGCTGCGGCACCGGCTTGGTCACGTCGGCGCCCTGGAAGGTGAGGAGCGTCTCGTAGGCCGCCTTGTCGACGAACAGACCGGTCGGCTCATAGGTGCGGCCGGGGTCGGCGGTCTTCAGGTCGAAGGACGTGTCGATGACCAGGGTCTTGCCGCCACCGCCCGCGGCGGCAGGGGCCTTGGATCCGCCGCCGCTGCCGCAGGCGGCGAGGGCGAGTGCACCGGCGAGCAGTACAGCCGCCGTCTGCGAGCGGGTCGCCATGATTGTCCTCCAGGTGGACGATTGGCCAAATGATGTCCGGGATTGTCCGGCAGAGTGTCCAGGTCCCGTGCAGTCACCGAGACGGATATAAAGGGGCGGGAGGTAATGATGAGTGAAATTTCTAGGAACGATGGCACAGCTGGCGGTCAAACTGGACGGATCGGTATCGGCCTCGAGCTGGATGCCGTCCATATGAAGATCCTCGAGGTCCTGCGCGAGAACGGCAGGATCTCGGTCGCCGCGCTGGCCGAGCGGGTGGGCATCTCCCGTGCCAACGCCTACACCCGCTTCGAGGCGCTGCGCGCGGACGGCGTGATCAAGCGCTTCACCGCCGAGATCGACCACGTGCGCACCGGGCTCGGCATCACGGCGCTGATCTTCGTGACCGTGCGGCAGCAGATGTGGAAGCAGTTCAGGGCCGAACTGGCCAGGATGCCCGAGGTCGAGTACTGCGCGATCACGACCGGCCAGCACGATGCGATGATCCAGGTCAGGGTGGCCGACGTGGCCGAGGTGCACACCATGGTCACCGACCGTCTGGCCAACATCCCCGCGGTCAAGGCCACCGAGACGGTCTTCATCCTGGACGAGGTGCTGCAGCGCCCCTACGTGCTGCCCTCGGACCGGCGCCCTGCGCGCCCGGCCCGGCGCCCGGCGCAGGACGGCGCGGGCGACGTGCCGCTCGGCAAGATGCGTTTCGTGGGCGCCGCGGAGGGTCGCGGCGCCCTGCAGAAGGACTAGGCGCCCGGTTCCTCAACGCAGACGCTGACGTGCTGGGTGTCGTCCCCGTCGAACTGGAACTCCTCCACCAGGCGCAGGCGGCCGTCGGCCTCCTTCTCGATGCGGCTGCTGCTCTGGCCGCCGGCCCGGCCGCCCGCCTTGAGGGCGTGCACGTAGGAGATCGTGATCTGGTCGCCGTCCCTGGTGCCGACGAATCGGCCGTGAGTGACGGTGTCGCCGGTGTAGCTTCCCCAGATCAGGCCGTCCTCCTCCCGGTAGAGAAACTCCGTGGGCCCGTCGGGGTCCACCTCGCTCGCCGTCGAGCTCACCATCACGAATTTGCGGCCATTGAGATTCACGGCGGCCATGGTGCTGATATTTCCGGCATCAAGCTAGTTGGCTGGACGGATCGCGTGGCGCGCCGTTTCAGAGAGGAAGATCTGTCCAAATCTGGGACAACGGGGGTAGCGGGCGCATCTGTTTGTTCGCAGGCGCGGTGGCTGCTGTGCGTGATAGATACGTCACTCACAGTCAACCTAGCCTGGGGAGAGCTTTCATGGTTGCGTACGCCCTCGCGATGGCGGCGGCAGTGGGCGTGGTGGCGATCACCGCCATCCTGTTCAGGACGTTGAAGCGGGGCAGCGACGACGGCGATCCCGGTGGCCCGACGGCCGGCCACGCGGGGGCGATGCTGTCGGCGCTGTTCCTGCTGGTGTTCGCCATCGCCATCATCGTGCCGTGGACCACGGCCGACGCCGCCAGGCAGAACACGCACGTGGAGGGCCAGGCGGCCGTCGACGCGTACTGGTCGGCCGGCGACCTGCCCGGCGCGGCGGGGGAGCGGCTGCGCCAGGGGCTGCGCGACTACGTCGGGTTCGTCGTCTCCGACGAGTGGCCCTACCTCGAGCGCGGGCGGCTCGACCCGGCCGGCAACGAGCGGCTCGACGCGATGCGCGGCGACGTGGCCCAGATCAAGACCGTCGGCGACGACCAGCGCGAGGCGCAGGGCGAGGTGCTCGATCACCTGCGCGAGCTGTCGGCCGCCAGGGCCCAGCGCGGCGCCGACGCCGCGACCACGCCGCCGGACGGCCTGCTGCTGCTCACGATCCTGACCGGCCTGGTCATCATCGTCTTCCCGTTCCTGGCCGGCGCCAGGCCGCGCGGGCTGGCCATCCTGCCGCTGGTGGCGATGGCGGCCATGCTCGGCTTCGGGGTCTACCTGACATGGGACATCTCGCACGTCTTCGCCGGGCCGCTGGCGGTGGGGCCTGACGCGTTCCGCTCGGCCCTGCAGGAGTTCGCCCGGATCTCCGGGGGCGTCTGACCGTGGCCGGGCCGCGCACGCCGCTCGTGCTCGCGTTCACACTCATGACCCTTCTCGTCGCGGTCCCCACCACCGCCTCCGCCCTCGCCCCCACTTTCGATACGGCGAGCCAGGGCACCCCGACCACCCCCGTGGGCATGCCGATCCCGCGCGCCGCCGTGGGCTCGGCGGGATCGGCCGGCCCGGGCGTCGTCTGGGTGGCGGCTCCGTTGAGGCCGGGTGCCTCCTTGGAGGCGGGTCAGGTCCGGCCGCGGGCCTCGGTCGGGGGCGAGGGGCAGGGGGATTCCGGGGTTTCTGTGAGCACGGACGTGGGTGACATGGTCGTGGCAGGGCCGGGGGTCGGCGTCTGCATTGACGTGTCGGGTGTCGTCGTGGTCGCGATCGGCGCGTGCGGTGAGCCGCCCGCGTTGCCTGCCCCCGCTCCGGAGCCGACCCCCACGCCTACTCCGACGCCCACGGTCAGCCCGAAGCCCACGCCTACCCCGACCCCTAGACCGGTGCCCACGCCGACCCCGGCTCCGACGCCGAGCAGGCGGGTGGTCATCGCCCCAGCGCCCACGCCCACGGTGAAGCCGCCCACGCCGCGGCCCTCGCACGTGCGGCTCCAGCATGCGGCCCCGCCGCCACCCAGGAGGAGGACCCCGCTGGCGACGGTGCTCATCATGGTGGTCATCAGCACCGTGATCGCCACCACCGGCGCCATCGCCTTCGGCGCCAGATAACAAGCCCACCACCGCGCCACGAAACGTGCCACCGCGCCCGGGCCCTTGATGCCAGGTTCCTGGTCGCCGTGGCGGCGGAATCCTGTGGTGTGCCACGGCGCCTGGGTCCCTGATGCCTGTGTCCTGGGCGCCGTGGCGGCGAGTTGGTGTCATCGACTCGCCGGGAGCGCCGGTCGCGGGTCCTCAGCCGGAGTGCGGAGGGCGGCCGGTGGGGCGGCTTGCCGTACAAGAGCGAAAGAACCTCTATGCCGTGCGAGAGCGATAGAACCTCTATGCCGTGCGAGAGCGATAGAACCTCTGTGCCGTGCGAGAGCGATGGGAGCCAAACGAAGCGGGCTCAGCTGCCCGGGCCGACTCGGGTCATCTGCTCGTTCATGATGAGGAAGGCGCCCAGGCCGTGGAAGTCGTTGGTGTTGCGGGCGCGGTTGAAGTAGTAGCTCAGCGTGTCGTCCACGTTCGTGCCCTCGCTGATGTCGGTGATGTTGGTGCGGCCGTCCGAGCCGAGCGAGATCCGCGCGAGCACCCCCTGGTAGCCGCGGTCGGCGTAGACCCGGTAGGACGGGTCGACGTAGCCGCGCTCGACCGAGCGGGAGATCGTGTACGTGTACATCGCCGAGCACGAGGTCTCGGTCCAGTTGGCGGAGTTGGTCGGCTCGGTCACCACCTGGAACCAGCGGCCCGTGCCCGGGTCCTGCCAGCGCGCGTACGCGGGGACGAGCTCGCGCAGCATGTCGATCAGCGCCTGCCTGTCGGGGTGGTCGGCCGGGATGAGGTCGAGGATGTCGAGCGTGGCCATGCCGAACCAGCCGATCGCCCGGCACCAGGAGATGCCGTTGGTGTTGCCGAGTGACGGCTTCACCCAGGAGGCCGTCAGCCCGCCGGGCTCGTCGTAGGCGTGGTAGAGCAGCCCGGCCGCCGTGCCCGAGGTCCTGTGCAGGTGGCTGTAGTACACCTTGAGCTGCTTGGCCGGCTCGGTCCTGGTGAAGGTGTCGGCCTGGACCCAGGCGCCGTACCTGGCCACGAACGGGTCGGCCATGTAGGTGCCGTCGGCCCACAGCTGGCCCTGGCGCGAGTCGGAGGTGGAGTGCCACCAGCCGCCGTCGGCGGTGCGCGGGTAGGTGTTCAGCCGGGTGCGGATCTTCGCGGCGGCGGTTCGGTACTTGGCCTGTCCCGTCTCCTTGTACAGGGCGAGCAGCACGTTGCCCGACTGCATGCTGTCGAGGTTGTTGAAGCTCTGCGAGATGTTGCCGGAGGAGTCGACGAAGCGGTCGGCCCAGTCCTTGATGTACTGCAGGTAGCGCGGGTCGCCGGTGCGCTGCCAGACCAGGTACTGCCCCCACAGGTACAGCCCGCGCTGGTATCCCCAGCTGCCCAGCGCGGCGGGCGTGTAGCGGGCCATCGTCGACTCGACCAGCGCCTTGGACCAGTCGGTGCCCCCGCCGCCGCCCGTGTCGAGGGTGAGCGAGTCGACGTTGGGCCCGCCGTTGGCGGTGGTCGCGGTGGCGGTGACCGTGTTCGTGCCGGAGGCCAGCGAGACCGGCAGGTTCAGGGTGCGCCAGGTGTCCCAGTTGCCGGTGCCGGGGAACGAGCGGTTGACGGTCGTGCCGTTGACCGTGATGTCCATCGGACGGTCGGTCGTGGTCCCGTTGGCGTAGCGCAGCACCAACGTGACCGACTCGGCCTGCGACGACGGGATGCTCCACGTCACCGACGAGCCGGTCACGTTGTCGTAGTTGACGAACCCGGTGCCGGTGAAGCCTGCGTGGTTGGACTCCACCACTCCCTGGGAGATCGTGGCGTTCTCCGCCTCGTAGAGGGTGGTGGCGGCAGAGGCGGGCACCGGCGGGATGAGCAGCACGCCCACCGCCAAGGCGGCGACATGTCGGAATCTGGGGGACACAGGGTTCTCCTCATAAGGCTTGACCGTAAGTGATGCCTCCGGACAGGAGGACAGATCCAACCTTTCGCCGTGCCTAGCGTCGCATCCCTCGATACCGGGAGTCCAGATCTCGCTTACATCGGAGGTATCGCAAAACGGGGTTAGGAAACCTTCCTAAAGATTGGAGCGTTCCAAGCGTTGACGGATGTGTCAATTTGTGGGAACACGGTGAAAAGCTCCAATCTCTCGCCGAGTAACACCCCTCAGCCAGGAGCACCTATGAAGTTGCGCGCCCTCACCGGCGTCCTCGCACTAGTCGCCGGGATGTTAGCCGTCCTGACAGGTCCCGCCTCGGCCGCGCCCACGCGCTACGAGGCCGAGAACGCGACGATCTCCCAGGGTGTCGTGGAGTCCAACCACACGGGCTTCAGCGGCACCGGCTTCGTCAACGGCGACAACGTGGCCGGCTCCTACACGGAGTGGACGGTCAACGCCTCCAGCGCGGGCACCGCCACCATCGCCATCCGCTACTCCAACGGCACCACCGCCAACCGGCCGGGCGACGTCGCCGTCAACGGCAGCGTCGTGTCCGCCGCCAGGAACTTCCCGTCCACCACGAACTGGGACACCTGGGCCACCTCCACCCTGACCGCCCCGGTCAACGCGGGCAGCAACAAGATCCGCATCACCGCGACCACCGCGAACGGCAACCCGAACCTGGACTACGCCGACGTCGAGGTCTCCTCCACGGTCACCACCCAGTACCAGGCCGAGAACGCCACGATCTCGCAGGGCGTGGTGGCCACCAACCACACCGGCTTCACCGGCACGGGGTTCGTGGACTACGTGAACACGGTCGGCAGCTACATCGAGTGGAACGTCTCCGCCCCCGTGGCGGGCAGCGCCACGCTGGCCTTCCGCTACGCCAACGGCACCACGTCCGACAGGCCGATGGACATCACGGTCAACGGCACCACGACCAACAAGTCCTTCCCTGTCACCACGAACTGGGACACCTGGGCCACCGTCTCGCTCACCGCGAACCTCAACGCGGGCAACAACATCGTGCGCGCGACCGCGACCACCGCCAACGGCGGGCCGAACGTGGACAGGCTGGACGTGACCACGGGCACCAGCTCCGACACCGAGAAGCCGACCTCGCCCGGCCAGCCGACGTGCGACGACGCCAACAACACCGACACCACGATCCCGCTGGACTGGCCGCCGTCCACCGACAACGTGGGCGTGGTGGCCTACGACATCTACAACCTGGGCCAGCAGATCGCCACCGCCCCTGCCCCGCCGTACACGGTCACGGGGCTGAACGCGAGCACCACGTACACGATCTCGGTGTTCGCCCGCGACGCGGCCGGAAACGTCTCGCTGAGCAGCCCCGAGGTGGTCTGCCACACCAAGGCCCCCTCGGGTGACACGCCGCCCACCAAGCCGGGCACCCCGGCGATCTCCAACGTCACCGCGACCGGCGCGACCGCGACGTGGACCGCCTCCACCGACGACCACGGCGTGGCCTCCTACAAGGTGCGCAACCACGCCACCGGGACCGTGCTGGCCGCCGTGCCGGGCACGACCGCCTCGGTGCCGCTGGAGTGCAACACCACCTACACGCTCGACGTGGTGGCCGTGGACACCATCAACCAGAGCTCGACCCCGAGCGACCCGTCGAACTCCTTCACCACCCCGACCTGCGGCACGGTGCCGCAGTCGCCGACCACCGTGGCCGGCAGCTGGGACGTGCCGTGGGACATCGCCTGGTCGCCGGACGGCTCGCAGGCGCTGGTGACGGAGCGCGACACGTTCAAGGTCTTCAAGGTCTCGCCCACCGGGACCAAGACGCAGGTCGGCACCGTGCCCAATGTCGTCACCACGAACGGTGAGGGCGGCCTGATGGGCGTGCAGTTCTCGCCCACCTGGAACGGCACCACCGACCAGCAGGTGTTCTTCATGCACACCGCCTCAGAGGGCAACCGCGTCGCCACGATGAACTACACCGGCAGCGCGCTGTCGGGCTACACGGCGATCCTCACCGGCATCGACAAGAACCGCTACCACAACGGCGGTCGCATCCGCTTCGGCCCCGACCACTACCTGTACGTCACCACCGGCGACGCCCAGCAGGGCAGCAACGCGCCGAACCTGAGCTCGCTCAACGGCAAGATCCTGCGCATCACCAAGACCGGCGCGGCCGCCCCCGGCAACCCGTTCGGGACCCGCGTGTGGAGCTACGGCCACCGCAACCCGCAGGGCATCACCTGGGACTCCGCGGGCCGCATGTGGGAGTCGGAGCTGGGCAACTCGGCCTTCGACGAGCTCAACCTGATCCAGCCGGGCAAGAACTACGGCTGGCCCACCTGCGAGGGCACCTGCTCGACCTCCGGCATGACGAACCCGAAGTACCAGTGGGACGTCTCGGTGGCCTCGCCCAGCGGCATCGACTACGTCAACGGCGCCCTGTTCATGGCCGCGCTGCGCGGCCAGCGCCTGTGGCGGATCGTGCTCAACGGCGACAACGTCTCGTCCGTCAACTCCTACTTCAACGGCACGTACGGCCGGCTCCGCGCGGTGACGAAGGTGCCGGGAGCCAACGCCATCTGGTTCGGCTCCACGAACTCCGACAACAACGGCAACGGCACCGCCGACGTGATCCGCCGTTCCAACATCCAGTAACCGCCTGCCCTCTCCCGGCGGCCGCGTGCACTCCAGCGCGGCCGCCGGGCACATCCGCGTTCTTCGATGCAAGGCAGGAAAGGTGATCAGATGACGGTGTCACGCAGGGTGGTTCTGGGCTCGGCGTTCGGCGGGCTCGCCGTGGCGGCGTTCGGGGCCGACAGGGCCGAGGCCGCAGCGGGATGGACAGCGGGATGGACACTGGACAACCGGATGTCCACCGACGCCCAGTGGTCGGATTTCCTGAAAAATCAGGACTTACGGTGGACGGTGCTCCCGGCCGTCTGGCACGAGGGCCCGTTCCTCGGCGACGGCCTGCTGGGCAGCATGGTCTACCAGGAGCCGGGGACCAACAAGGTCCGCTTCACCACGCAGCACGGCCGGGTCCAGGACCACCGGCCGCAGTACGGCAGCGCGTTCGGCACGTGCCGCCTGCCCGTCGGCCACCTCACGCTCGATCCGGTCGGCAGCATCGTCGGCGTCGATTGGCGGCTGAGCCTGTGGGACGCCGAGCTGACCGGGACCATCACCACCACCTCCGGGAAGATCACGTTCACCGCGTTCATCCACGACGAGCTGTTCGTGGCCAGGGCCACGGCCTCCGGCTCGGAGCAGGCCGTCTGGACGTTTCACCCGGAGGCGGCCAACAGCCCGAAGGAGGCCTCCGAGGCCCCGCCGTCCGGCTACACGCACAACCCGGCCTGGACCACCAAGACCACCGGCGACGTCAAGCAGGTCCTGCAGGCCCTGGTGGGCGGCGGCCAGACCGCGACCGCCTACCGCCAGAGCGGCGACGTGCTCACGCTCGGCGTCGCCCACAGCTTCCCGTCCACCACGGCCGCCGCGACGGCCTCGCTGGCCAAGGTCCAGAACGCCAAGCCGTACGACGCCCTGCGGACCGACCATCAGGCGTGGTGGCACGCCTTCTACCGCAAGAGCTTCGTGTCGATCCCCGACCAGCGGCTGCAGGCCTTCCACTGGATCCAGCTCTACAAGGTGGCCTCCGCGACCCGGGCCGGCGCGCCGGTGATGGCCACGACCGGGCCGTGGCTGGAGCCCACGCCCTGGCCGGGCGTGTGGTGGAACCTCAACGTGCAGCTGGAGTACTGGCTGATCCACGGCTCCAACCATCTGGAGCTGGACTCGGTCACCAGCACGCTGGACGCCAACCGGGCGCAGCTGACCGCGAACGTGGGCAGCGCCTACCGCGCCGACTCCTCCGGCGTCGGGCGCAGCTCCGACATGTTCGCCACCAGGAGCGTGGGCACGCCGGGCAGCGGCGCCGAGGCCGGCGACCTGACGTGGGCGCTGCACAACGTCTGGCTGTCCTACCGGCACACGATGGACGAGGCGCTGATGCGCGACGTCCTGTTCCCGCTGCTGAAACGGGCGATCAACTACTACCTGCACTTCCTGGCCACGGGCTCGGACGGCAAGCTGCACCTGCCGTCCACGCTGTCGCCGGAGTACCCGGTGGTGCCGCCGCAGGACACCAACTACGACCTGGCGCTGATCCGCTGGGGCTGCCAGACGCTGCTCGACTCCGGGATCGACGACCCGCTCAGGACGACGTGGCAGCGGGTGCTGAGCACGCTCACGCCGTATCCGACCGACACCAACGGCTACATGATCGGCGCGAGCACGCCGTACGCGCAGTCGCACCGGCACTACTCCCACCTGCTGATGATCTACCCCCTGTACCTCGTCAACTGGGACCAGCCGGGCAACCGCACGTTGATCGAGAAGTCGATCGTGCGCTGGCACGCGCTCACCGGCGCCCACCGCGGCTACAGCTACACCGGCGCCGCGTCGATGTACGCCATGATGGGCCGCGGTGACACGGCGCTGTCGTACCTGATGAAGTTCTTCGACCCGGCCACGTCCTTCCCGTGCCGGGCCAACACGCACTACACCGAGGCGGGCCCGGTCATCGAGACGCCGCTGTCGGCCTCGCAGTCCATTCACGACCTGCTCTGCCAGTCGTGGGGCGGCACCGTCCGGATCTTCCCCGCCGTGCCCACGAGCTGGCCCGACGCCGCGCTCCACGACTTCCGCACCCAGGGCGCCTTCCTGGTCTCCGCCGTACGGCAGGCCGGGGTGACCCGCTTCGTCCGCGTCCGTTCGCTGGCCGGCGCTCCGCTCAAGCTCAAGCACGGGATGGCGGGCACGGTCACGGCGGTCTTGGACGACGGCACCCCGGCGGCCGTCACCGACCTGGGCGACGGCGTGGTGCAGATCGCGCTGGCCAAGGACCGCGAGGTGCTCGTCCACACGGGCACGCAACCGTCCCTGGTGATCGCGCCGGTGCCGATCTCCACGCCGGGTCCTGGCTGGGGGCTGCCCGGCGGCGCCGAGTACCAGGCGGAGGACGCGCGGATCTCGCAGGGCGTCGTGGAGTCCAACCACCTCGGCTACACCGGCACCGGGTTCGTCAACTTCGACAACGTCACAGGGTCCTACGCGGAGTTCACCGTGACGGTCGCGGCGGCCGGGCCGTACACGATCACCTTCCGCTACGCCAACGGCACCACCACCAACCGGCCGATGGACATCACGGTCAACGGCACGACCGTCAACCGCACGTTCACCGGCACCGGCTCGTGGGACACCTGGCAGACGCTGTCCATCACCGCCCAGTTCGCCGCGGGGGCCAACACGATCAGGGCGACGGGCACGACCGCGAGCGGGGGACCGAACCTCGACAAGATCACTATCGGATAGGACGTCATGGAACTGTCACGACGGCAGCTGGGGACCCTGGTCGGCGCCGCGCTCCTGGCCCCCTGCCTGCCCTCCCGCCCGGCCGCGGCGGCGACCGCGTGGAAGCTCATGTGGGCGCCGGAGGCGTCGGCCGACGGGCTGAACGCCTTCGAGACCGTGGAGGACGACCGGGCGAACTCCCACCCCGCCGGCCAGCCCCACATCTTCCCCGAGGGAGACAACTTCCGCTTCACCATGCACACGGTCGACCGCGACACGATGACCGACCGGCAGCGCCAGGAGGTGACCGGCAACCGCACCCCGTCCGGTTACCTGCAGTGGCTGTCCGGTGAGACGTGGCGGGTCACGTACTCGATGTACATCCCGAGCACGCTGAAGGCGACCACCACCTTCACCCACATCAGCCAGACCAAGATGCCCGGCACCGGCAGCCTGCCGATCACGGTCACCTCGCTGCGCAGGGTCAACGGCGTGCAGACCATCGAGCACAAGATCTTCCAGGAGGACATCCTGGTCGGCAGCACCCCGCTGGAACCGCTGCAGAACAAGTGGATCGACGCCGAGTACCAGATCAAGATCGGCAATTCGGGCTCGGTGCGCTGGATCCTGCGTTCCGGCGGCACGACGCTGGTGGACGCCACCAAGTCCGGCGACACGTTCATCGACGATCGCGTCCGCCCGAAGTGGGGCATCTACCGCTCCTTGGGCGACACGTCGGGCTCGCTGCAGGACTGCTACCTGCTGCTGACCAACATGCGCGCCTACAAGCAGGTCCAGGCCACCGCCACCAGGTACGAGGCGGAGAAGGCGACGATCTCCAAGGGCGTGTTCGAGAACACCCACACCGGCTTCTCCGGCACCGGCTACGTCAACACCGACAACGCGGCCGGATGCTACGTGCAGTTCTCCGTGTCCGGCGCCGCCGGGCCGGCCACGCTGACCATCCGCTACGCCAACGGCACCACAGCCAACCGGCCCATGGACATCTCGGTCAACGGGACGGTCGTGGCCTCCGGCGTCTCCTTCCCCTCGACCGGCACCTGGGACACGTGGGCCTCCAAGAGCATCACGGCGAACCTGGTCGCGGGGACCAACTCGATCCGGGTCACCGGCACCACCTCCAACGGCTGCCCCAACCTGGACTATCTGGAGGTCGTGCAATGAAATTTCGGGCTTTATTGGCTTTCGTCGGGTTGGTCGTGGGGCTGCTGGTCGCGGCGCCCGCCCATGCCGACCTGCAGAACCCGCGCCAGGCCTTCCTGCGCAACTCCATCGCCGGGCTGTTCCTGCACTGGGGCGAGCGCACCTCGCCGCAGCACACCAGTTGCACCCAGTGGGAGAACGACGTCACCAACGGCGGGTGGAGCCCGTCGTACTGGGTGAACGAGGCCAAGAAGCTGCACACCCAGTACATCGTGCTGGCGACCTTCCACTCACGGCTCGGCTATGCCCGGCCGTACCCGTCGAAGATCCCCGGCAGCTGTGCCACCAAGCGCGACTTCCTGGGCGAGCTCATCGACGCCGCGGACGCGCAGGGGCTGAAGGTCATCAACTACATGACCGACGACCCGCAGTGGCACAACGAGGGTCTCAGCTCCGGCGACTGGCTCAACTCCTCGGCCTTCTCCAGCTACGTGGGCCACAGCGTGGACCTGACCACCCGCGACGGGTTCGGCGAGTTCAGCTACCTGCAGTTCTTCGAGCAGATGCAGCGCTACCCGAAGCTGGCCGGCTTCTGGATCGACAACGACAACGCCTACTGGGAGAACCACGACCTCTACTCGCAGATCTACCAGCAGCGGCCGGACATGACGCTGTCGAACAACAACGAAGACACGCCGATCATGGACATGATCAGCAATGAGCAGAAGACCGGCATGACGCCGTCCTACGACTACCCGCAGGCGATCTACACGGCCGCGCCGCGGCTGATCGAGGCCGACTTCAAGCTGCCCTCCTCCGGCCCGTGGTGGTACGGCGGCACTGACTCCACCGTGGATTACAAGCTCACGCTCGGCCGCCTGATCACCAACGCCGGGTCGTCGGTGAAGGCGCTGATGGCCGAGACCGCCATGGTCAACGGCAAGTTCCCCACCCAGCAGGTCACCTTCAACAATTTCGCCAACGGCTACCTGGACGCGATCTGGGAGTCCCTCGGCGGCACCGAGGGCGGCGGCTACATGTACGGCGGGCTCAAACCGGGCTTCTGGAACAACGGCGCCCACGGCGTGACCACGATCAGCAAGACCGACCCGAACCGGCACTACGTCCACGTCATCACGCCGCCGTCGGGCAGCACGCTCTCGCTGCGGGACAACGGCTACGCCATCTCCGCGGTGACCAACCTGCGCACCGGCGCACCGGTCACGTTCACCCAGGCCAACGGCGTGCTGACGCTCAGCGGGATCTCCTCGTGGGACCAGTACGACACGGTGTTCAAGGTGATCTCGTCCGGCCGCGAGGGCGTCTACACCGGCGCCACGATGTCGGCCTCGTCCTCCACCAGCGGGCATCCCGCCGCGGCGGCCGGTGACGGCGACTACCTCACCTACTGGGACAGCAACGCGGCCGAGCCCGCCTCGCTCACCTTCGACCTGGGGTCCGCTCGGCGTGTCCAATATGTGGCTTTCAACCAGCGGGAGGACTCCACCGTCTACCCGTCGTCCGGATCGGCCCGGATCTCGACTTATCAGGTCTTCGTCAGCAACGACGGGACGAACTGGGGGAGCGCCGTCAAGACGGGCACGGTGCCGAACGCCCGCGGCGTCCAGTTCATCGACATCCCGACCACCAACGCCCGCTACGTCCGCCTGACCAAGACCGGCCACCACGGGATCTCCCGCTGGCGCGTCGACGAGGCCTGGGTGGGCGCCTACGTCGGCGGCACGACCCCGCCGCCCGGACGTTACGAGGCGGAGGACGCCACGATCTCGCAGGGCGTCTTCGAGAACACCCACACCGGCTTCTCTGGCACCGGGTACGTCAACGGCGACAACGTGGCCGGCTCGTACACGCAGTGGTCGTTCACCTCGCCCGCCGCCGGCACCTCCACGGTCCGGCTCCGGTACTCCAACGGCACCACCACCGACCGCCCCGCCGCCATCGCGGTCAACGGCACCACGGTGTACGGCTCGCGCGGCTACGGCTCCACCGGCACGTGGGACACCTGGGCGACCGACACGTTCACGGTGCCCGTCACCGCCGGGGCCAACACGCTGCGGGTCACCGCCACCACGGCGGGCGGCAACCCGAACCTGGACTACGTCGAAGTCGACCCGCCGGCCGCGGCGGGCGCCGACTACCAGGCCGAGGACGCCACGATCTCGCAGGGCGTGGTGGAGTCCAATCACACCGGCTTCACCGGCACCGGGTTCGTGAACTACGACAACGTCGCGGGGTCCTCCGTGGAGTTCGCCGTGAACGCCGCCTCCGCCGGGAACGCCGCCGTCACCCTGCGGTACGCCAACGGGACCACGGTCGACAGGCCGATGGACCTCGCGGTGAACGGCGCCACGGTCTCCTCGGGGCTGTCGTTCGGGCCCACCGCCAACTGGGACACGTGGGTCACGCAGACGGTGACCGTACCGCTGAACGCGGGCGCCAACACGATCAGGGCGACCGCCACCACCGCCAACGGCGGCCCCAACCTCGACAAGATCACGGTGGGACCATGAGAAAGCTGTGCGCGGCACTCGCCGCGGTCCTTCTGCTGGCGTTACCGACCCCGGCCAGGGCCTCCGACAACGGGCAGTCGATCAGGCCGGCCATGGGGTGGAGCAGCTGGAGCTTCGTGCGCCGCTGGCCCGACGAGAACAAGATGAAGGCGCAGGCCGACGCCCTGGTCAGCAGCGGCCTGGTCGACCACGGCTACGTCTACGTCAACCTGGACGACTTCTACCAGAAGTGCGACTCCAACGGGTTCGTCGTCGACTCCTTCGGCCGGTGGGCGGTCGACACGGCCAAGTTCCCCGGCGGGATCAAGGCGCTGGCCGACTACGTGCACGCCAAGGGGCTGAAGTTCGGCTTCTACGTCACGCCGGGGATCGCCAAGAACGCCGTGCTGAAGAACACGCCCGTCGAGGGAACGTCGTATCACGCGGCCGACATCGCCGACACCACGCAGACGCACAAGAACTACAACTGCAAGAACATGTACCGGCTGAAGTACTCCTCGCCGGGCGCGCAGGCCTTCATCAACTCCTGGGCCAACCTCATGGCCTCCTACGGCGTCGACTACCTCAAGATCGACGGCGTGGACGCCACCACCGTGGCCGACGTCGAGGCCTGGGACAAGGCGCTGCGGCAGACCGGCAGGCCGATCAACTTCGCGCTGTCGAACAACCTGCCCATCGCGCAGGCAACCACCTGGAAGCGGCTGGCCAACAGCTGGCGCACCCAGGGCGACGTCGAGTGCTACTGCGGCCCAGGGCCGAACGGCAGCGGCTTCCCGCTCACCGACTGGTCGCACGTGTCCTCCCGGTTCACCTCGGCATCCACCTGGCAGCCGTACGCGGGGCCGGGCGGGTGGAACGACTACGACTCGATCGAGATCGGCAACGGCGACCAGGTCGGGCTGACCGCCGACCAGCGGCGCTCGCACCTGACGCTGTGGGCGATGGCGGCGTCGCCGCTGCTGCTCGGCACCGACCTGACGAACCTGACCTCGGCCGACCTGGCGATGCTCACCAACGACCGGATCATCGCCGTCGACCAGGACGGCGTGGCCGCCCAGCGGGTCGTGAACTCTGGTGTCAACCAGGTCTGGCGTAAACAGGAGGCGAACGGCGACTACGTGGTGGCCCTGTTCAACACCGGCACGTCGGGCAACTCCACGGTCAGCGTCACCTGGTCCCAGGTGGGGTTCACGGGTTCCGCAGCGGTGACGAACCTGTGGTCGGGGGCTTCGGAGGGCACGATCGACTCCTCCTACAGCGCCACGCTCAGGCCCGGAGAGACCCGGCTGATCCGGGCGCATCCCAGCGCCGCCACGCCGCACTTCGAGGCGGAGAACGCCACGATCTCGCAGGGCGTGGTGGAGTCCAACCACACCGGGTACTCCGGCACCGGGTTCGTGAACTACGACAACGTCGTGGGGTCCTCCGTGGAGTTCTCCGTGAACGCCGCCTCCGCGGGGAACGCCGCCGTCACCCTCCGGTACGCCAACGGGACGACGGTCAACCGGCCGATGTCGGTGGCCGTCAACGGCACGGTGGTCGCGACCAGGGACTACCCCGCCACGGCGAACTGGGACACCTGGGCGAGCGACACGTTCACCGTGCCGGTCAGCGCCGGGCCCAACGCGATCCGGCTGACGGCCACCACGGCCAACGGCGGGCCGAACGTGGACTACCTCGACCTGGGGGCCGTCACGCCGGTCGGGACGGACTACCAGGCGGAGAACGCCACGATCTCGCAGGGCGTGGTGGAGTCCAACCACACCGGCTTCACCGGGACCGGGTTCGTGAACTACGACAACGTCGTGGGGTCCTCCGTGGAGTTCACGGTGAACGCCGCCTCCGCCGGGGACGCGTCGCTGACGCTGCGCTTCGCCAACGGCACCACGGCGGATCGGCCGATGTCCGTGACCGTCAACGGGACCGTGGTGGCGTCCACGCTGTCCTTCCCGCCGACGGCCAACTGGGACACCTGGTCCACCCAGACCCTGACAATTCCGCTGAACGCCGGGGCCAACACGATCCGCGCCACCGCCACCACGGCGAACGGCGGTCCGAACCTCGACCGCATCACCGTCTCCTGACCCCACCTCCCCGCCCTGGGCACCACTCGGGCGGGGAGGTGGCTCCTCCCCGGTCCCGGGATGACTTCGGGTTCTCGGGTGGTTGAAACGAGCCGTGGAGAAGATCGAGGTCGTCGTGATCGGCGCTGGGCAGGCGGGCCTGTCCAGCGCCTACTTCCTGCAGCGTTTCGGCTTCGACCTGCGCGTGCTCGACGCCGCCGAGGGCCCGGGCGGGGCGTGGCGGCACCGGTCGCCGTCGCTGACCATGGACAAGGTGCACGGCATCTTCGACCTGCCAGGCGTCCATCGGGAGGCCGAGGTCGACGGCCGGCGTCCGGCCGCCAGCGTGGTGCCCGAGTACTACGGCGACTACGAGCGCAGCGTCGAACTGCCCGTCCTGCGCCCGGTCAAGGTCACCGCCGTCACCCGCGGTGACGACCGCCTGATCGTCACCGCCGACGTGGGGGAGTGGGCCGCCAAGGCCGTGGTCAACGCCACCGGCACCTGGACGCGCCCCTACTGGCCGTACTATCCCGGCGCCGCGGACTTCCAGGGCAGGCAGCTCCACTACGCGAGCTACCGCGGACCGGAGGAGTTCGCCGGCCGTCG
Organism: Nonomuraea sp. NPDC050536; assembly: GCF_044457685.1. NCBI lineage: Bacteria > Bacillati > Actinomycetota > Actinomycetes > Streptosporangiales > Streptosporangiaceae > Nonomuraea > Nonomuraea sp. NPDC050536. Next base: position 565,648 of record NZ_JBITHD010000004.1, on the reverse strand, counting down.
CATGGTGATCGTCGGCGGCGGCGCCTCGGCCATGCACGTGCTGTCGGAGCTGGCCGGCGTGGCCGCGAGCACCACCTGGGTGACCCGCCGCCCGCCCGTCTGGCGTGACGACGACTTCGGCGAGGACGCCCGCAGGCAGGCCGTGGCCCTGGTCGAGGCGCGCGTCAGGGCCGGGCTTCCGCCGCAGAGCGTGGTCAGCGTCACGGGCCTGGGTTACACGCCCGTCGTCCGCGAGGCCCTCTCGAAGGGCGCGCTGGATCGCCTGCCCATGTTCTCCCGCATCACCCCGGACGGCGTGACCTGGCCCGACGGCGGCCACCTGCGGGCCGACACGATCATCTGGGCCACCGGCTTCCGCTCGGCCCTCGACCACCTCGCCCCCCTCCACCTGCGCGAACCGGGCGGCGGCATCAAGCTCGACGGCACCCGGGTGCTCGCCGAGCCCCGCCTCCACCTGGTCGGCTACGGCCCCTCGGCCAGCACCATCGGCGCCAACCGCGCCGGCCGCACCGCCGCCCACTCCATCCGCCACCTCCTCACCCCCGCCGCATAGCCCCCGCCGCCCGCCTTCCCCTCCCACCGCCTGCCTGACGCCGCACCCTCGCCCGCCTGGCTTGCCTCCCGCCGTCTGGCTTGCCCTCTTGCCGCACTCTCCTGCCGCCTGGTTTCCCCCCGCTGCCTGACGACGCTGCACCCCCGCGCCCGCCCGGCTTTCCCTCCTGCGGGGTGGAGGGAGGGGTCGGCTGGGGTGGGGCTAGTGGTAGGCGTGGACGACGGCGTGGCCCTTGCCCTTGCCGATGATCCACTTGTTGATGGGGGTGGTCACCAGGAAGGCGATCACCAGGGAGAAGGCCAGCGAGAGCCAGAAGAGCAGCTGGCCGAGGCCCGCGTTCATGGCACCGGGGACGACCACCATGACGCCGTTGTCCACGATCTCCATGACGATGATCGAGACCGTGTCCGCGGCCAGGGCCACCCGGAGCGCCTGGCCGAACGTCAGGCCCGCCTTGAGCACGCCGCGCATCGTGAGCGCGTACCCGGACACGAAGGCCAGGACGATCGCCAGGATCACCGTCGGCAGGTTCGACCAGCCGAAGGCGGTGCCGATCACCATGCCCAGGATCTCGCCGATGGCGCATCCCGTCAGGCAGTGCAGCGTGGCCTGCGCCGCCATCTTCCAGGACGTCCCGCCCCCACCATGCCCGCCATGCTGACCGTGCCCACCATGCGCGTCATGTCCGGCGTGCCCGGCATGCTGACCGTGCCCGGCATGCCCGCCATGTGCGTCATGCCCCGAAGCCGTGCCATGACCGGAAGGCGTGCCATGTCCGGGGTGCGGGTCGTGCCCGGGCTGGGGGGTGTGGGCGGCGTGGTCTTTGTGGGAGTGCGTAGACATGGGGTCCTCGGTTCGTCATCGTCAAGCGGACACCAGGTATATACCCCATGGGGGTACTAGGGCAACTCCGTGACCCCGAAGGCCGTCCACCCGCGCGCGGGAAAGCCGGCCGCCTCGGCGACCGCCGCGGAGGCCGCGTTGGACGTGGCGTGCATGTAGGTGGGCACCGCACCCTCGTCCAGCACCCGCCGGGCCGCCTGCGCGACCAGTCGCCGGGCGAGCCCGCGTCCCCGCGCGGCGGGAGCCGTCACGACGGAGAGCTCGTGGCCGTACTCGTCGTGCCGCTTGACCCCCACCCCGGCCAGGTGCTCGCCCGAGCCGGGATCCACCGCCACCAGCACCTCCCCGCCAAAGGGGTGCAGCCACTCCGGTACGCCGGGGGAGGAGGCGGGAACCCAGATGCCCGCGTCCGCCAGCGCGGCGGGAGCCGTACTCCAGCGATAGACCGCCGTGAACCAGCCCCGCCGCGGATAACCGACCAGAGCGGGAATCTCGGACGGGGAGGAGGCGGCGGCGACGCGCGCGGCGTGCTCGGGCGCCACCGAGAGCACGCCGCCGTCGGGCGAGCCCACGCCGATCGCCGGATGGACGAGCCCGTCCCAGCCGGGCTCGGACCGCCGCGGGGATCCGATCACGTCGAGATCGCCCGAGGGCGGCCACGCACCCAGCCAATGTCGCAAATGTTCCGTTAGTGCCACGCGCCGAACTATACGGAGTAGTAAATCCCAAGCCGGCGGTAGGCCTCGACAGCGGGTGTTACCGCGGGTTAACGTCCCGACACAAGGATCTTTGTCTGACAGGGGGATACCCTCATGCAGGTTCCCGGCTACACCGAAGTACGGGAGCTGGGGCACGGCGGGGCGGGGCGCGTCATGCTGGCCGTGCGCGATTCGGACGGGTTACCGGTCGCGATCAAGCACTTATCGGAGAAGCTGCTCCAGGACCAGGAGTTCGTCGAGCGGTTCCGCGCCGAGGCGCTGGTGATCAAGGAGCTCGACAGCCCGCACACCGCCCGGCTGCTCGAGTACGTCGAGGGTGACGGCGACGCCGTCATCGTGATGGAGCTGGTCGACGGCGTCACGCTGCGCCGCATGCTGCAGCACGAGGGCGGCACCGGGCCGGAGGCGGCGCTCGCCGTACTGAAGGGGGCGCTGCTGGCGCTGGCCGAGGCGCACAGGCACGGCGTGGTCCACCGCGACTTCAAGCCGGAGAACGTGATCGTCTCCCAGGACGGCGACAGCAAGCTCGTCGACTTCGGCGTGGCCGTGCACTCGGGCGAGAGCATGCCGCTGGTCGGCACCCCCTCCTACATGGCGCCCGAGCAGTGGGAGGACGCCCCCGCCAGCCCCGCGACCGACGTCTATGCCGCCAGCGTGGTGTTCTTCGAGTGCCTGACCGGGCACAGGCCCTTCCTCGGCGACAACATCGCGGCGCTGGCCTACCAGCACCAGAACGTGCCGCCGCCGGTCGAGAATGTGGCCGAGCCGATCAGGGCGCTGGTCGAGCACGGGCTGGCCAAGGACCCCGCGGACCGTCCCGTGTCGGCCGAGGCGTTCCTGGCGGAGTTGGAGGCCACCGCTGCCGCGGCCTACGGCGGTGACTGGGAGGAGCGCGGCCGCGCCGGGCTCGGCGCGCTGACGCTGCCGTTCACGGCGCTGCTGCCGCTGAGCTTTTCTGCCGCCGAGGGCAGCACGAGCCTGTTCAGCAGCACGCTCTCGCCGCCCGGCAAGCTGATCGTGACCGGCGGGCTGGTGGTGGCGACCGCGGTGGCGGTGATCTCGGCCTTCTCCGTCTGGAACAGCAGCCCGAGGGAGAACGTCAGCGCCTTACCGCCCCCGACCAGGACCCTGCAGGCCTCCACCCCGCCGCAGACCCCCACAGCGGAACCCGCCACGCCGGAGCCGAGCCTGACCCCGCCCACGATCACCGACCCGGTCACCGCCGGGCCCGTCTTCACGCCGGGCCCGACGGGCACGACGGCCCCCGAACCCACCAACACCAGGGAGCCCACGGCCCAGCCCACGCGACAGCCGACGAGGGAACCCACCAGGCAGCCCACGAGGCAGCCGACCGGGCAGGCGACCAGCCAGCCGACCAGGGAGCCCACCCGCACGCAGCAACCCACGAGAACCCAGGAGCCCACCAGGCCGCCGACCCAGCAGCCCACGAGAACCCAGCAGCCCCCCACCTCGAACCCCCCGGACACGGCCGCCAGGCCCAAGCCGCTGCTGTCGGTGTCGGTCAAGGTGTCGCTGGACGTGCCGGTGCTCAGCGGCAAGGGCGACGGCCTGCTGGACGCCGACGTGGGTCTCGGCGTCGGCACGGGCCTTCTCGGGTTCGTGGTCGTGCCGGGCTCGGTGCTGCTCGGCAGGCAGCTCGTCGTCCGCCGGACCAGGCGCGAGCGCGATAGCGAAATGACCTGATTGCCGGTCCGGTCCAGACATCCCCTACTATCGTCCATCGGGAAAGAGGGCACCCCCGGGCCTGACCTGGTCTCGCCCTGCCGTTCGGGCGAAGGAGAAGTGTGCCGGTAGCGTCCCGCTGGGGCCTCTTCCTCGCATTGTTCGGCGCGATCCTCCTGGTCATGCAGACCGCCACGGCCGGGCTCGCCGCGCCCAAGCCCACGGTCAAGCAGCTCAAGAAGGAGCTGGCCGACCTGCAGAAGCAGTCGGACGCGCTCATCAAGGACTACTACAACCGCCGGATAGAGCTGCTGAAGGCCGACAAGACCGAGAAGGCGGCGGCGGCCAAGCTGACGGCCGCCCAGGAGGTCTACGACCGGGAGGCCGTGGCCCTCAGGGAGATGGCCGTCACCCAGTACACTGGCGGCGGCGCCAACCTCTTCGCCATGATGGCCGGCAGCGACGACCCCGGCGCGCTGCTCGACCAGCTGGCGCTGGCCCAGCACCTGGTCGACTCGCAGAACGCCCGGCTGAGCGGCTTCGCCGCGGTCCGTGACGGCTACCAGCAGGCCGAGGCGGAGGCCGCGGCCCGGGCCAAGGAGCTGGCGGCGCTGGTGGCGGACCTCGGCACCCGCAAGAAGCAGGCGGAGAAACTGATCGACAAGATCAGGAACAAGATCGACCAGCTCTACCACGCGCCCGGCGTCAGGCGTTCGGACGGCACCTGGGTGCCCCAGCTACCCGACGGGTCGGACAACATCACGCCCCGGATGCGCCTGGTCAGGGATCTGGTCAAGGAGCGCTTCGGCGACGACTTCGGCATCGGCTGCTATCGGACGATCCAGGACGGCGGTGAGCACCCGCTCGGCCGGGCCTGCGACTTCATGCTCAGCCGCGGCGGCTCGATGCCGACCGCCGCGGAGGTCGCCCGGGGCTACGCGATCGCCAACTGGGCGATCAAGAACGCCAAGCGGCTCGGCATCATGTACATCATCTACCGCCAGCGCATCTGGCACGTGAAACGCGGCTACTGGCGCACCATGTCCAACCGCGGCGGCGTCACCGCCAACCACTTCGACCATCCGCATATTTCCGTCTATTAGAGGATCTTTCGCTGGTACGGCGAGCCACGGCCACCGCCAATCTCCGCACTTCGGCCGGGCCCTGTCCAGGGAGACGCTCCTCCGGTGATACAGGGCCGGTCGCCGTAACGCCCCAGCGAGAAGCACCGGGACCCGACCAACCGGAACCCCAACAGCTGGGCCGGAACGCACGGGAAATCACTGCGTGGACGGGGCCGGCCGCCGTTGGATCGAGGAGTCGGGGGACGAGCCCGCGGCGGCCGGCCGGGCCGAGGTCGCACGGCGAGCGGATTCCGCCTCCGCCCGCCGTACACCTCGACCGATCAGTAGGCCGGGCGGATCAGTCCGACGAGGCCGTGCTTCTCGTCGTCGACCCCGGCGGCGAACCAGAGAGCGTTCCTGCCGCCGTTGGCCGCGGTGCCGGGCACCAGGCCCCACAGCCCGTCGACCGAGATCGCCGAGCCGTCGGCGCGGCGCAGCGGGCCCATGAAGCGGCCGCTGCGCCGGTCGAAGGCGTTGATCCGGCCGTCACCGAAGTTCCCGACCAGCAGGGCGCCGGCGAACGTGCCGAAGGAGCGCGGCGCCACCGTGATGGCCCACGGCGCGTTGAGCGGACCCCTGCTCGCGAAGCGCCGCAGGAAGTGCCCGCTCGCGGTGAACTGGCTGACGAACCCCCTGCCGGGACCCGCGATCTCGTCCGCCTCGCCCGGCTTGCGCTTGGCGTAGGCGACGAACACGGTGCCGCCGACGGCCGCCACGTTGAACGGGGCGTACCCGGGCGGCAGCCCGCGGTCGCGGAAGGCGCGGAAGGTCGGCAGCAGCCTGAAGTGGGAGTTGAAGACGTCGATCCGGCCGTTGAGGAAGTCCGCGGCCAGCAGGAACGGCCTGCCGTGGATCCACACCATGGTCAGGCCCTTGAAACTGGCCCCCTTGACCTTCGCGCCGAGCAGCGCGGTGGCCGGGTCGGCCTGCGGGTTCCAGCCGCGGATCGTCCCGCTCTCGGTGGCGGACAGGAACATCGCCGGGCCCGAGCCCTTCTTGGTGGAGACGACGAAGCCGTGCCCGGGGTTGAACACCTGCCCGGTCGGCCCGCCTGCCACCTTGACCTCCAGGCCCTGCTTGTGGACCGCTCCAGCGGCGCCGCCGCCGGAGTAGACGGTGGACAGGTCCTTGTCGGCGTCGGAGACCCACAGGAACTTTCCGATGGACATGCCCCACGGGTTGACCAGGTTGGGGTCGGTGATCTGGGCCTTGCCCGGCTGGTCGGACACCAGGTCGACCTCTTCGAACCGGGTCTGGCGATGGGCGGCCGCCGCCGAGGACTGGGCGGGGAGAGCGGTGGAGACGCTCAGGACGAGGGCCGCGGCGCACAAGGTGACGAGGGATGATTTTCGCCTGACTAACATCAGGCCTCCTTGGTTTGCGAGGGTGCGCTACGCAACAGACACGGCGAGGCGCCCGCGCCGGTTCAGAAGGATCTCCGCGCTCAGGCCTTGGCCAGCGCCGCCAGGAGGCGGTCCTCGGTCACTTCTGGCCCTGTGAGCTGGTCGGTGATGGCGCCGTCGCGCAGCACGACCACGCTGTCGCAGTTGTCCACCAGCTCGGCGACGTCGGAGGAGATCAGCAGGATCGCCAGCCCGTCCACGGCCAGCTCGTCGAGCAGCGCCTGCATCTCCAGCTTGGTGGCCACGTCGACGCCGCGGGTGGGCTCGTCGAGCAGCAGCACCCGCGGATGCATGGCCAGCCAGCGGGCCAGCAGCACCTTCTGCTGGTTGCCGCCGGACAGCTCCCCGGCGGGCTGGCGCGGCGAGACCGCCTTGATCGCCAGGCGGTTCATGAACGTGGTGACGATCCTGTCGATCTGCGCGTCCGACACGATGCCCGCCCTGGACAGCCGGGGGAGCGCGGCCAGCGCGATGTTGTCGCGCACCGACAGGCACAGCGGCTGAACTGAACGTTGCCCCGCCGCCCGCCAGATGATAGTCCGGTAACCGGAATATCGTTCGGTCCGGTCGGGAGGCGGGAGAAACAGCGTGCACGTTGAGGAGCAGGGATCGGGGCGGCCCGTCGTGCTGTGCCACGGCTTCCCCGAGCTGTCGTACTCCTGGCGCCACCAGCTGCCCGCACTGGCCGCCGCCGGATACCACGCGATGGCGCCCGACCAGCGCGGCTACGGGCGCAGCCCGATCCCGCCCGCGGTCGAGGACTACGACATCGACCACCTGACCGGCGACCTGTTGCGTCTGCTCGACGAGCGAGGGATCGAGCGGGCCGCGTTCGTGGGCCACGACTGGGGCGCGCTGGTCGTCTGGTCGCTGGCGCTCAGGGCGCCCGAGCGCGTGACGGGGATGGCCGCGCTGAGCGTGCCCTACCAGCGGCGCGGCGTGATGGGCTCGCGGGCCGCGATCGAGGCCGCCTACGCCGGCACCTGGTTCTACGTGCTCTACTTCCAGGAGCCCGGAGTGGCCGACGCCGACCTCGGCCGCGATCCCGCCACCACGATGCGCAGGATGATGGGCGCGCTCGGCGGCGGGCTCGCCGGCGCCGAGGACGGCCGCGGCCTCGTCGAACGGCTGCAGGAGCCGGGCGGCCCGCCCGACTGGCTCACCCAGGCCGACCTGGACCACTACGCCGCCGAGTTCGCCCGGACCGGATTCACCGGCGGCCTCAACTGGTACCGCAACCTCGACCGCAACTGGGAGCTGATGGCCCCCTACGACGGCGCCCCGGTCCGGGTGCCCGCCCTGTTCGTCGGCGGCACCCTCGACCCGACGCTGCGCAAGGATCGGGTGGAGTCGCTCGGCCGCTGGGTGCCCGACCTGCGGGGGACCGTGCTGATCGAGGGCGCGGGCCATTGGATCCAGCAGGAACGGCCGGACGAGGTCAACGCCGCCCTTCTGCACTTCCTCGACGGGCTCGACTGGACGGGCGCCTGAACCAGGCCAAGGTCATCGACGTGCCCTGGATATGAGAAAAGCACTCTTGGTGCCCGCCTTCCTCCTGGTCGCAGGATGTGGCAGCGCGGGTACCACCACCCAGAAAGCGGCGCCCAGTCCGACCCCGGTCCCGTACGTGGCGGGGGGCCAGAAGGCGGCGCCCAGTCCGACCTCGGTCCCGTACGTGGCAGAGGGCCAGAAAGCGGCGGCGCCCACTCCGACAGCGTCCACCTATGTGGCGGCGAACCGGACCGCGGCGCAGACGGTCAAGGCGGCCAACACCAAGATCGGACAGGTCATCGTCAACGGCAAGGGCATGACTCTGTACCACTTCGAGAAGGAGGAGAAGGGCACGCCCGCGTGCTACGGCCCGTGCACCGGCGAGTGGAAGCCCTACATCACGCAGGGCAAGCCGACGGCCACCGCGGGGGCCAATGCCGCCCTGGTGTCCATGGTCGCCCGCAAGGACGGCGCCATGCAGGTGACGTACGGCGGCCACCCGCTCTACACCTACGCGGACGACAAGAAGCCAGGTGACACCACCGGCCAGGACAAGAAGGAGTTCGGCTCCGACTGGTACGCGGTCAAGACCAACGGGCAGGCCGTGGAATAACGTAAGCGTCCTGCAAGCGATGATCGGCATAATGCCGTTATGCCGTCGATCGCCGCACTGAGAGAGAACGATCCAGCCGCCATCGGGGGGTATGAGCTGAAAGGGCGGCTGGGCGAGGGCGGCCAGGGCGTGGTGTACCTCGGAGCGGCCGACAGGGGGCAGCAGGCCGCGATCAAGTGGTTACGGCCGCATCTCGCCGGGGACGCCACCGCCGCGGAACGCTTCGCCAGGGAGGCGGCGGCCGCGCAGCGCGTGGCCCCGTTCTGCACGGCCAAGGTGCTGGCCACGGGGGTGCACGACGGGCGACCGTACATCGTCAGCGAGTTGGTGGACGGAAAGTCCCTGCACCGTGCGGTCGCCGAGGAAGGGCCGCGTGCGGAGTCGGCGCTGCACCGGCTGGCCATCGGCACGGTCACCGCGCTGGCCGCCATCCACCAGGCCGGGATCGTGCACCGCGACTTCAGCCCGAACAACGTGCTGCTCGGCGCCGAGGGCCCGCGCGTGATCGACTTCGGCATCGCCAAGGCGCTGGACGCCACGTCCACGATCACCTCGATGCCGGTGGGCACGCCCGCGTTCATGGCGCCGGAGCAGATCCTGGCCCATCCGGTCGGCCCGGCCGCGGACATGTTCGCCTGGGCCAGCACGATGGTCTACGCCGCCAGCGGGGTCGGCCCGTTCGCCGCCGAGTCCGTGCCGGCCACCATCCATCGCGTGCTCTACACCGAGCCCGACCTGAGCAGCGTCACCGGACCGCTGCGCGATCTGGTGGCCGCGTGCCTGTCCAAGGACCCGGCCCGCAGGCCCACCGCAGAGCAGGTGATCCTGCGCCTGCTCGAGCAGCCGAACTCCAACCCCGCCGAGCTGCGGCAGGCCGCCGCCCTGGTCAGCGGCAACGTCCCGCCGCAGCGGCAGTGGGCGCCGCCCGGCCTCCAGCCCCCGCCGCCACCGGGCCCGTACGGCATGCCCGCTCCCGCGCCGATGCCGCCGCGCCGCGGCAAGCGCGCCTTCGTGGTCGCCGGGATCGCCGCAGGTGTGGCCATCGTCGCCACGGTGGCCGTGGTCGCGGTGGCGCTGCGCAACCTGCCCAAGCCCACGCCCACGGCCGCCTCACAGCCGCCCGCCTCCCAGCCCGCCTCGCGGCCGGTCACGAGCCCGAGCCCGGCACCGGTGGCCACGTCCGGCCTGTCGTCGACGAAGCTGCCCGACACCACCGGCACGATCTTCGAGCACCCGTCCGACCCGGTCCGCCTGACCGGGTACTCGATCTACAACCCGAAGACCAAGGAGTGGATCGAGTACCCGCGCGACTCCCTGACCGGGCCCTTCAAACGCCGCTCCGACGTCGAGCAGATCCTGCTGTCACCCGACGGCAGGTACCAGGCACTGCGCACGAAGCACTTCGAGGACGGCTACGACGCGGTGGAGATCACCGACCAGGTGTCTGGCGAGAAGTTCACCGTCAAGACCACGCAGAAGCCGCAGAACGGCAGCCTCCAGGTGTGGTCGCGTGACAGCCGCCGGATCCTGGTCAACATCGGCGACTCCGGCAAGGACGGCGTCTGGCAGTCCACCGGATTCGGCATCGTCGACGTGGCCTCGCGCGACTTCAACGCCGTGACGCTGCGCGAGGGATCGCTGCGCGGGATCAACTACGGCTTCGACGACCGGCAGAGCGGCGTGGTCGTGATGGGCACCGACAGCAAGACGCAGGCGCTGCGTTTCTTCGACGAGCAGGGCACCAGCGTGCGCCGCGTGCCCAACGTGGGCGCCGGGCTGGCCAGGCGGCTGTTCTCCCCGGCGGGCCGCAAGTTCGCCACCGACTGTCCCGGCTTCGACAACAGCCGCACCACCTGCGTGTTCGACACCCAGACCGGCGCCGAGCTGAAACGCTTCGAGTCCGGGTGCGAGTACCCGCCGGAATGGTTCGACGAGGAACACGTGATGTGCTGGGCCAAGCCCGACGCCAAGGCCCCGCGGCAGCAGCTGCGCGTGCTGGACATGTCGGGCACGATGGTCCGCCTGCTGGCCGAGGTCCTGACCAACGCCGACAACGTCGACCTGATCTACTACGCCACGAAGGGCTAGCGGACCCGGCCGCGCGGCTTGAGCCGGGAGGTCGGCAGGACGGGCGCGGGCAGCGGATCGCCGTCGAAACCCTCGACGGAGCCGAAGCCCTCGCCCTCCATCCACTCCTTGCGGAAGGCGACGATCTCGTCGTGCCCGCGCCCGACGAAGTTCCACCACATGACGATCTCCTCGGCGAACGGCTCTCCGCCGATCAGCAGCACGCGCCCACCGCCCACGGTGACCGACGTCCGTCCCGGCGGCAGGTATCGCAGCGGAGCCCGCGGATCGTCCAGTGACAGCACCCCGTGCTCGAAGGCGGGATCCAGCGGCACCTCCGCCGTCTCGTCCACCGCGAGCTGCGCGCCGACCAGCGGGCTGTAGGCCGCCGCCGGCGACCTCGCCCCGGCGAACGTCCCCATGACCACGGTCGCCGTGTATCCAGGCCCGCTCACCTCGGGCAGGTCGGCGTGGTGCTCGAAGCCCGGCTCCACGTGCCGGTGCTCGCCCGGCAGCGCCACCCACAGCTGCACGCCGTGCAGCACACCCTCGGGCGACTCCTCCGAGTGCGAGATGCCCCGCCCCGCCGTCATCAGGTTGAGCTGCCCGGGACGGATGGTCTGCAGGCTGCCCAGGCTGTCGCGGTGCAGCACCTCGCCGGCCACCAGCCAGCTGACCGTCTGCAGCCCCGTGTGCGGATGTGGCGGCACCCGCATCGTGGCCACCTCGGGCCCGTAGGAGTCGACGAAGCACCACGCGCCGATCATGCGCCGGCGCACGCCCGGCAGCGCCCTGCGCACCTTCATCGCGCGCGGCCCGCCCAGCGGCACCTCGCGCGCCTCGAGCAGCTCGACATCGTCGCCACCGGCGCGCCCGCAGCGCAGCTCCCGCGGGTCCCGCTCCAGGTTGCTCATGCCACGACTGTACGGCTGCCGCCACGCCGTACCCGCGCCAGGACCAGAGTGGCCGGGGTCAGGCCACCACTCAACGGCGGCTACGTCGAGTCACCTCAAGCTTTCAACTTCTGTAGCGACGCAGAAGATGCCACCCGGCCGCGACACCGATCACAACCGCGGCGGCGACCCCCACCACGACGACGACGACGATCGTCGTGAGCGGCGTTCCGGCCGGACTTCCGGTGTCCGTCGCGGCGGCGGCCTTCAGCGATGGCGGGGCCGCCTGCGCCGGCTCGGGCGCGGCGGTGATGTCTCGTGCCACCACGTTCACGATCTTCTTCGCCTCAGTGGGTTCGGTCGTGGTAACCGTGACACGCCATTCGCCGCTCGGCAGCGGCTCGGCCGCGTTGTAGAGGTTTTGGCCCTCGGGCGCCGAGACGAGCCGGACCGGCCCGAAGGAACCGCCGTTGGTGGAGGTCGCGGTCACCGTCCCGACGACAGCGTCCCTGACCGGATGACGATCCTTCTTCCAGGTGACCACGATGTTGACGCCATGGCTGCCGTCTCCGGCCACCTCCAGGACGATCGGCCCGCCATGGGCGTAGGCCGCGGGTGCGCCAAGCAGCAAAACGAGCCAGGCGAACAGGACAGCCGCTACGGCCTTCTTCAGTGCCATGTTCACGGACGTTGACTCCCCTCGGGTTCGGGATCGGCGGTGAGTGCTCCGCTGCCGGGCGAGGCCGGCAGGAACACGTGATGGTGCCTGTAGCCTGCGTCGACGCTCACCGCGTCGAGAGCGGTGGCTCCGACCGACCTGGATGTGTGTGCTGATCGGGGCGGGTGCCCCGCGACACGCGTCGCGGGGCACCCTCGGGTGGATCAGCGGGGTGCCGGGTCTCGTTCCGGTCCTCCGGCACCCCTCGGAGCCGTGGCCCCGCTCATGGTCAGCCCTTCGGCGTGCCGCCGTACTGAGCGATCAGTGCGTCGGTGTCGCGGAGGAGCGCGTCGCGGACCTGGTTGTCCGCGACGACCTTCGCGTCGTTGACGAATTCCTTGAACATCTCCAGTTCCTTGGCGATCTTGTCCTCCTTCTTGTCCTTGGCTTCGGCGTCGAGGACGCCGGCAAGGCCGCTGTGGAGCTTGTGCGCGCCCTGCGCAGTGAGCTTCCCGGCGGCCGCGAAGCGGTCGATCAGGCCGGCGATGTCGGCCGTCGAGGTGACGACGGAGAACTTCACCACCTGCTCCGTCTGGTTGTCGGCCTTGTTGGTGGCGGTGACGGTGAGCGTGTGCTCGCCCAGCGCCAGCTCGTACAGCGCCAGGACGCTGCCCGACTCGAACGGCTTGCCGTCCAGCATGGCGCTCACCGACTTGATGCCGGACCCTGAGTCGGCGGCCTCCCAGCTGATGCCGAGGTCCTGGCTGTCGCCATACTGCTCGCCGGCCGCCACGCCGGAGATCGCGACGGTCGGGGCCTTCGTATCGATCTTGACCGTCGCGGCCTTGACGTCCTCGACGTTCCCGGCCTTGTCGGTCGAGCGGTAGCGCAGCTCATGCTGGCCCTCGCCGGAGACACTGACCGTGTCGGTGTACTGCGTCCAGGCGCCGCCGTCGAGGGAATACTCGATGCCCGCCACGCCGGACGTCACGTCCGTCGCAGTGAGGGTCACCGGCACCGCCTGGTTGTGCCAGCCGTCGTCGTTCCCCGCGGCGAACTTCGCGGTGGTCATCGGCGCCGTCGCGTCCATCTTGACCGCGAGCGTCTTGTTGTTCTCGACGTTGCCCGCCTTGTCCGCCGAGCGGTAGGCCAGCGTGTGCGAGCCGGCGCCGGAGACGATGACCGGGGTGGTGTACGCGGTCCAGGCGCCGCCGTCGAGCTGGTACTCGGTACGGTCGACCCCGCTGCCGTTCGCCTCGTCGGCGGCCGTCAGCGTGACCGTGACCGGACCGGTGAACCATCCGCTCCCCGGCTGCGCCGGGTCGGTCGTGGGGCTCGTCACGGGCGCGGTCTTGTCGTCGGTGCCGGTGCCGCCCTGCGAGAGGTGGAAGTAGGCGAATTTGGCCGTCTTCGACTCTGTCTGGTTGACGCCGAAGGCGAACACGCCGGCCTTCGCACCACTTGCCACCTTGCCGTTCTTCACCGGCGCCGGCGTGCCGTTCGCACCCATCTCGGTCCACTTGGTGCCGTCGGAGGAGTAGTACCCGTGGAAGGTGTCCGCCTCCTTCTTCAGCCGCAGCCACCACACGCCGCCGGGGAGCGAGGTGACCTGAGGTTGCGGCTGCTGCACGATCCCGCCGACCTCGCTGCGCAGTTCGAGTCTGCGCTGCACCGCCGAACCCGGCGCGTTGTCGGTGATGAAGTCGAACTTCACGTAGTCGTCGTCACCTGCGTACACCAGGAGCCCGCCCTGCTGGTATGCCTGATTGAACGCCGCGCCGTCGATCTTGGTCTCCAGCGTCCAGTCGCCGTCCGGCGCCTTCTGCAGGATGAGGTTCTTCGGGCCGGTGTTGCCCGTCCCGAAGATGTCGCCCTTGGACGTGTCGATCTCCAGGTTGCCGCCGGTCACCCGCACGGCCGAGGAGTCAGGTCGCACGATCGCGTTCCAGCGGCAGCCGTCCAGCGCCGTGCCGTCGAACTCGTCGTCCGGCCCCGGCGTGGTCGCCGTGTCGTCGGGGGTGATCTGGAACCAGTCGAAGGACGCGTCGATCACCGGGTGGCTGCCGGTGCCGGACAGGGAGAGCAGCCCGAGCTTCGGGTTGTTGATCCCGGCGAGCGGCTTGGTCTGCGGCATCGCGGTGAACGTGATGCCGTCCGCCGAGTACTGGGCGGTCAGGTTGGTGCCGTCGCTGACGAACCGCACGTACACGGTGTCGGGGTAGGCGTCGCCGAGCGCGGCGGTGCTGCTCGCCGCCACCTCGTTCGGGTTGCCGTTCTCCTCTCGGATGAACTGGAAGACGCGGTCGGCGTGGTTGTTGGCGCCGCGCGCCATCAGCACCATCTTGGCGTAGTTGTTGTCGTCGCCGTAGAGGACCAGACCGGCCTGCTGGTACCGGTCACGGGCGTTGAGGGTGACCTTGGCCGTGGCCGTCCAGGCTCCCGACGGCGCCGGCTGCACGACGATGTTCGACGTGTTGCCACCGGCTCCGTACAGGTCGGTGTTGGACGTCGGGATCACGAGCTTGCCGTCGGCGACCTTCAGGTTCTGGTCCTCACGGATGACCGACCAGCGGTTGCGGTCGAGCTCCGCCCCGAGGAAGTCGTCGGAACGTCCGGACATGCACACCGTGCTCGCCGGGTCCACCTTGATCGGGACCTGCTGCGTCGTCGCCGCGCCCTTGGGGTCGGTCACGGTGACGGTGGCGGCGTAGGTTCCCTCAGCGGCGTAGGTGTAGCTCGCCTCGGCGGTCGTCGGCTGCGGCGCGCCCTGCACCCCGAAGTTCCACTTGTAGGTGAGCGGCGTGTCGCCGTCGGGGTCGGTGGCCGACGCCGTGAAGGTGACCTTCAGCGGAGCGGTACCCGACGTCGGGCTCGCCGACGCGGTCACCTTCGGACGCTGGTTGTCCGTGGAGCCCTTGCCGACGAAGTCCACCCAGTTGGCATTGATCAGGTAGGCGTTGTCCGCCGCGCTCGCGGGCTTGCGCACGACGAAGTACAGCGGACCGGTGGTCGTCGGCGGATTGGTCAGGTTCAGGGTGACGTCCTGGAAGGTCTGCCAGCCGCCGGTGCCCGGCACGTCGACCGAGCCGACCAGCGTCCCGTTCTCGGGGTTGCCCTGCCGGACCTGTACGGTCCCACCGGAGCCGCCGGAGGAGGCCCGCAGCCGGATCGCGGTGATGTTCGTCAGGTTCACCGGGGCGAACGACCACCAGTCGCCGTCCTGGATCCACCCGATGTTCAGGTTGCCGCCCGATGGGTCGTCCGTGGACTGCGTCTGCACGCCCGCGGCGTCGGTGCCCTTGCCGTCCGCCACCCGGCCGGTCTCCGTGAAGTGCTCGGCCTGCTTGCGCTTGGGCTGCAGGATGACCTGGCCGCGGCCGGTGAGCGCCTTTGCCCCGTTGGCGCCGTTGTCGGTGTAACTGGCCTCGATCACGTAGAAGAGGTTGTCGTCGGTGCCGTGACCGCTGTCCGACAGCGTCTGCAGCTCGCCTTCGCACCCCTTGCCCTGGTCGAGCGGGTGGGCGTGGCTGTCGTGGCCGAGCAGCGCCTGGATCTGGACCTTGTCACAGTCGATCGTGCCATCCTCGGGGTCGGTGACCGTGACCTTGTACTTCACCTGGTCGCCGAACTCGAAGAACCCGCCGTTCGGCGGCAGGTCGACGGTGACCTTCGGCCGGGTGTTGCCGGCCTCGATCACCACACTCGCCGTCGCGGTCTTCTTGTCGGCGTTGGTGACCGTCAGGACCGCGCTGTACTCGCCCGCCTTGGAGTAGGTGTACGTGGGGTTGGGGTCGGTCGAGTCGACGGTGCCGTCACCGTCGAAGTCCCACGCGTAGGTGATCGCCTTGCCATCCGGGTCCCGCGTTCCCTCGCTGGAGAACTTCACCGCCAGCGGTACCGGACCATCGGTCTTGTCGGCCGAGGCACGGGCGATCGGCGGCCGGTTGCCCTTGATGTACTCGATGCGGTAGATGCCGGAGTCGGCGTTGTCGCCGCCGAACCCGGAGCCCCACTCGATCAGGTACAGCGCCCCGTCAGGACCGAACGTGAAGTCCATGGGCTTCTTGAAGCTCATGGTGTTGAAGAGCTGGTTGATCTTGACCTGCTTGGTGGCGTCCTCGTTGAGCTGGAACGAGAACATCTTGCTGCTGTTCCACTCGGCGAAGACGGCCTTGCCGTCCCAGTACGCCGGCCACTTGACGTCCGACTTCAGGTCCGCGTCGTACCGGTAGACCGGGCCACCCATCGGCGCGCCGCCGTTGAGCTCGGGGAAGTTCTGCGCGTCGGTCGTGTAGTGGTACCAGATAGTCGCCGGGGTCGCCGCCGGCAGGTCGGTCAGGCCCGTGTTGTTGGGCGAGTTGTTGACCGGCGCGCCGCAGTTGAACGCCGATCCCGACGTCTTGGTGGCGAAGTTGTAGTCGATGTACGCGGCGTTGTTGCCGATGCAGTACGGCCAGCCGAAGTTGCCCGGTTTGGTGACCAGGTTCCACTCGACGGTGTTCTGCGGACCCCGCGTCGTACTCGCCGACCCGGCGTCGGGCCCGTAGTCGGCCACCATCGGATACCCGGTCTTCGGGTCCAGGCCGATGCGGAACGGGTTGCGGAAGCCCATGCCGTAGATCTCGGGCTTGGTCTTCTGCGTACCCGCGGGGAACAGGTTGCCTGCGGGCACGGTGTAGGTGCCGTCCGCCTCGGGGTGGATCCGCAGCAGCTTGCCGCTCAGGTCGTTGGTGTTGCCTGCCGTGCGCTGCGCGTCCCAGGACGAGCGGCCGGACTGCTCGTCGATCGGCGCGTAGCCGTCAGAGGCGAAGGGGTTGGTGTTGTCGCCCGTGGCCAGCCACAGGTTGCCGGTCTTGTGGTCCATGAGCATGCCGCCGCCGTGGTGGCAGCACTCGGCCCGCTGTACCGGGACATCGAGCACCTTCTTCTCGCTGGACATGTCCAGGGTGTTGTCCTTGACCGTGAAACGGCTCAGCCGGTCGACGTTCTCACCGGAAGGTGAGTAGAAGAGGTACACGAAGTTGTCGGTGGCGAAGTCGCGGTCCAGCGCCAGCCCGAGCAGCCCGCTCTCGTTGGCGGTGAAAACGTTCAGCTTGCCGGCCGACACGGTGCCGCCGGCGGGCTTGATGATCTTTACTTCACCCAGCCGGTCGATGTAGAAGACCCGGCCGTCCTGCGCGACGTCCAGCATCATCGGGTTCGACGTGTTGTCGTCGAGGGTGACCTTTTCGAAGCTGCCGGTCTGCGACGCCGAGCAGTCGGCCTTCACGGCGCCCGCGGCGGTCTTGATGCCGCCGAGGAGCAGGTTCAGGAACTGCGGCTCGGTGAAGCTCTCCTTGGTGTGGCCGAGCCCGGTGTACCACGAGCGGCCGCCGTCGTAGTCCTGGCACCACGTGTTCGGGTGGTCCACGCCCATGGTGCCGCCGGAGTAGGACTTCTCGTTCAACGACGTCAGCACGTGCACGGTGCCGCGGGGGTCGGCCTGGTAGTCGTACCACTCGTCGGTGCGGTTCCATGACGTGGGCAGGCCCGCGGTGGAGGGATGCGCCGGGTCCTCGACCGTGACGGTGGCCTGCTGGATCGCCGGGTGCGACTTGAAGTAGGCCCCGACGAGCTTGCCGTACCACGACCAGTTGTAACCGCTGTCGGCGGCCGCGTGGACGCCGACGAAGCCGTTGCCCTTCTGTATGTAGCGCTGGAAGGCGTCCTTCTGCTCCTGCGTACTCAGCGGGTCGCCGGTCGTGGAAAGGAAGATGACGGCCTGGTACTGCGCCAGGTTCTCGTCGGTGAACTTCGCGCTGTCCTCGGTGGTGTCGACCGCGAAGCCGTTGTCCTGGCCGAGCTTCTGGATGGCGGCGATGCCGTCAGGGATCGAGTCGTGCCGGAATCCGGTGGTCTTGGAGAAGACGAGCACCTTGAAGGCAGGTGCCGCGGCGTCGGCGAGCGCTGGCGTCGCCGGCGCGAACAGCGACAGGACAGGGAGGACGAGGGCTAAGGCCATCGTCGCGGCTGTCCTGCGTAAGGTGCGATGCCTGTGGGCTGTCACAACAGCTCCTCTGGAAGTCAGGTGAGTGTGGACCCGCGGGGCGTACGGCGTCAGCGCGCCGATCGGCGTGGCAAGGCGGCCCCACGGAAAGGTCCGACGGGCTGGGGGGACGGTTCTAGGGGGTGCGCTCCGCAGTCAGGCCCGGGCCGCTGTTCGGAGAACGCGCGCCGGACGAAGAGAGCATAGTGACATGGGAAACCCTTTCCTGACCTGGGGGGACGTCAGGCAAGGCGCGCGCCGCCGCGCTTGTTGCCGCTTACTTCGTGGTGGTGCGGTGTTACTGGAGGGTGCTGTCTCCAGGCTCAAGGGGCCGTCAGGGAACTGCCGGCCGCAATGTGGGATCCATGATCGTAAGGGGGTCGTCGATGAGCTGGTTGACGATGATGTTCGCGGCACCCCTTGAGGGGGCGCCGAAGCCGAAGCCGGAGGCGATGAAGCGGCACTGGGCGGCGGAGCTCCCCACGACCAGCCGCTTCAACTCGGCCTGGGCGTGGGGGAGCAGCCATTCGGCCAGTGCGGCGAAGTAGCCGCCGACGACGATCGCACCCGGGTTGAAGAGATTGACGATGATGGAGCCTCCGAGCCCGAGCCACTTGCCGACTTGAGCGACTGCATCCAGCATGCGGCGGTCACCCGCGGCCAGTCCTCTGGCGATCTCCATCACCCGCTCCTCCGGATCAGGCACCATCACGTCGGCCAGTTCGTAAGCCTGCTCGGGCATCGCCATCCGCACCAGCGCCGCGAGCCCCACTTTGGTCTCCCAGCAGCCATGACGTCCGCAGCCGCAGGGATCACCGGCCGGGTCGACCGGTAGGTGCCCGACCTCACCGGCGGATCCGTCCGCCCCGCGCAACAGCTTTCCGTCGATGATGACGCCGCCGCCCACGCCGACCTCGCCGGTGAGGTAGACCAGGTGCGGCGTACCGGCGGCGACGCCTGAGGTGTACTCGGCCATGGCGGCGAGGTTGGCGTCGTTGTCCACTGTCACCGGAACTCTCATCGGGCCGAGTGCGGAGGACAGTCGGGCCGCCAGCGGCAGGTCGTGCCAGTCCAGGTTCGGCGCGAACGTCACGATGCCGTGGGCCGCGTCGACCAGGGCCGGCACCGCCACCCCGATACCCGCAGGGGTGGCCCCGGCTCGCCGCATGGCCTCTTCGGCCTCCCGGGCTACCAGTGCGAGCCGGCGCAGCGAGCGGTCGGGGCCGCTGCCCACGGTGTCGAAGGTGACACGGCGTTCGACCAGGACGCGGCCGCTGAGGTCGGATCCGTGCACGGCGATGTAGTCCACGTTGATCTCCAGCCCCAAGGCGCCGACGTGCGCACCGTGCAGCGCCACGGCTCGCCGGGGGCGGCCGACCGCCCCCACGTGCTCGATGCCGACTTCCCGTACCAGTTGCCGTTCGAGAAGTTCGGTCATCAGGTTGGAGACGGTGGCCCGGTGCAGGCCGGTCGCCTCCGCGATATCGGCCCGAGACCCGGAGGCGTGATCACGCAGGTGGCGCAGGATCAGTGAGAGGTTCGTGCGGCGCAACGCGGCAGGGCCCGTCGGCGGGGCCGCTCCGCCCGCCGAGTGAACGAGGTGCTGCTCCTGCGTCACGCGCTCACCTGCCGAGGTTTGTCTTAGCAATCAATTAATCGGTTTTGTAACACGCGTGTGCCCGGGATGCACGATCTGTCGTGTAACGAGTTGGCATCGCATGACGTTGTCGCAGCTCGACGGGGAAGCCCGGGTGCGTTACGCGACTGTTACAGAGCAGGGGGCTTGTCTTCTCGCCTCGCCTGTGACTTTAATTCGGCCAGCCATGCAAATGAATTAAGGGAGTGGCGTGCATCAGAGTTGGCCCGGCGGCCGCACCAGCGAATCGAGCAGTCCGCATCGATCCTCGAGGATCCCCGCGGACCAGACCACGGTGCGCCGCTCCAACCTCTCCCTCGTACTGCGCCACGTCAGCGAACGCGGCCCATGCTCCCGGTCGGCTGTCGCCGTCGAGACGGGCCTGAACAAGACCACCATCACCAGCCTCGTGGGAGAGCTGCAGGCGCGCGGGCTGCTCAAGGAGATCGGACCGCAGCACGCGGGTTCCGTCGGGCGCCCGGGCCTCGCACTCGTTCTCGACGGCTCGAAGGTGGGGGCCCTGGGACTGGAAGTCAACGTCGACTACATCGCCGCCGTCGCGACCGACCTGGCGGGCCGGGTGCTCATCGACCGTCGAATCGGCTTCGACGCGATGGGATCCGCTCCCGGGCGCTCACTCGCCAAGCTCGCCCAGGTGATCGAGAAGGCTGTCGCGGATCTCGACCGGCTCGGGGTCACACTGGCCGGGATCACGGTGGCCGTTCCCGGTCTCATCGACACGGCCACTGGCACCGTCGTCCTCGCCCCGAACCTCAACTGGCACGGGGTGCCGCTGGTCGACTCGCTCATGTCCGCCGGCATCTCTCCTGGCGTGCCGATCACCGTCGACAACGACGCCAACCTCGCCGCGCTGGCCGAATACAGCTCGGGCGTCGCCATGGGCACGCCCGACCTGGTCTACCTCACCGGTGAGGTCGGCGTCGGCTGCGGCATCATCTCCAACGGCCGGCCGCTGCGGGGGGCGGACGGGTTCGCCGGCGAGGTGGGCCACATCGTGGTCGACCCGTCCGGCGAGCAGTGCGGCTGTGGCCGCGTCGGCTGCTGGGAGACCAAGGTCGGGCTGGCGGCGCTGGTGCGCATGGCCACCCCCGACCACGCCTACGGAACGAGCCAGCAGGTGGTGCGCGACCCGGAGGAGCGGCTTGCCGAGATCGAGCAGCGGCGGGACGAGGGGGATCCCCGGGTCGACGCGGCCGTCGCCGAGGTGGGCCGGTGGCTCGGGCGGGGCGCCGCGATACTGGCCAACCTCTTCAACCCGCGGGTGATCGTGCTGGGCGGATACTTCGCCCAGCTCGCCGACCGGCTCATCCCCATCGCCCAGATGGAGCTCGATCGACTGGGCATGACCGTCGCCGCCGGCCGCTGCGGCTTCGCCGCCTCCAACCTCGGCTTCGGCGCGGCTTCACGGGGAGCGGTCGACGTCGTCATCGAGCGGGTGCTGTCCGACCCCACCACCATCGCGATCCGCAACCCATAGGAATACGAACCCGCCTCCCATCAAACGTCCCGTTCGCCGACCGTCGCCAGAGCTGCGGCGGCACCGTTCCCGCCGACTTCGGTGCCGTCGAGGTGCTGCTATCCGGCCCGGTCGGCGAACGGGATCCCTTCCCCTCCTTAGCCGCCAGACCCCCCCAGGAGGCTCCCATGCCGCAGTCATCTCCCGACTCGGCCTCTCTCCTCGTCATGCGAGGAATCGTCAAGCAGTTCCCTGGCGTGCGCGCTCTGGACGGCGTCGACCTCGACGTCCGCGCAGGGGAGGTGCACTGCCTGCTGGGCCAGAACGGCGCGGGCAAGTCGACCCTCATCAAGGTGCTGGCCGGCGCCCACCAGCCCGACGAGGGCACCATCACCTTCAGCGGCGAGCAGGTCCGCTTGACCAGCCCGACGGCCGCGATCCGGCTGGGCGTCTCCACCATCTATCAGGAACTTGACCTGGTCGACGGGCTGAGCGTGGCCCAGAACGTCTTCCTCGGCCACGAGCCGACCAGGCTGGGGTTCGTCAGCCAGAGCGAGGTCAACCGGGCCACCCGGGAACTGCTGACCAGGCTCGGGCACGGCGAGATCCGCCCGACGACCGAGGTGGGCCGGCTGTCACCGGCCGCCAAGCAGGTGGTGAGCATGGCGCGGGCCCTCTCCTACGACACCCGGCTGATCGTGATGGACGAGCCGTCGGCGGCCCTGGCCCACGACGAGGTGGCCAACCTGTTCCGGATCATCCGCGACCTGACGGCGCAGGGCGTGGCGGTGGTCTACATCTCGCACCGGCTGGAGGAGATCCGCGAGATCGGCGACCGGGTGACGGTACTGAAGGACGGGCGCACGGTCGCGGTCGGACTGCCGGCCAAGCAGACGCCGACCTCGCAGGTGGTCGCGCTGATGACCGGCCGCAACGTCGAGCACGTCTTCCCGCCACGGCCCGGTCCCGGCAGCCACGACGGCCGTCCCGAAGTCCTGCGGGTGGAGAGACTGACCGTCCCCGGCCGGGTCGACGAGGTGTCGTTCAACGTGCGGGCCGGAGAGATCGTCGGCCTGGCCGGGCTGGTGGGGTCGGGCCGCTCGGAGATCCTTGAGGCGATCTACGGAGCACGCCGCGCCGGCGGCCGCGTCACCTTGGACGGCTCACAGTTGCGCGGTGGCAGCCCCAGCCGCGCCGTACGGGCCGGTATGGGCCTGGCCCCCGAGGAGCGCAAAGCCCAGGCACTGCTGCTCGACCAGAGCGTCATGCGCAACATCTCCCTGAGCAGCCTCAACCGCTACGCCAGGTTTGGCTGGATGAACCGCGACCGGGAGGCGTCCGACGCCCGGCGCCAGGTCGAGGAGCTGGGCATCCGTCCTCCCCAGATGGACCGGCCGATCAAGAACCTTTCGGGAGGCAACCAGCAGAAGGCGGTACTGGCGCGCTGGCTGATCAACGGCCGCAAGCTGCTGCTGCTCGACGAGCCGACCCGAGGGGTGGACGTCGGGGCCAGGGCAGAGCTGTACGCCGTCGTCAGGAAGCTGGCCGATGAGGGGATCGGGGTGCTGCTGGTCTCCAGCGAGGTGCCCGAGGTGCTCGGCCTGGCCGACAGGGTGCTGGTCATCCGGGAGGGACGCGTCATTCACGAGAACGACGCCCGAGACCTCGACGAACACCACGTCCTCGACATGATCATGGAAGGAAGGCCGGCGTGAGCGACTCTGTGACGCCCGCGGTGGACGAGCATGCGACCGCCCAGCCGCGGCCCGGCAAACCCACCCCTGGAGCGACAATGCGCGACACACTAGAGAGGATCCCTCACCTCGGCCTGATCATCGCGCTCGTGCTGCTGGCGGTGGTGGGCATGGTGACGGTGCCCGATACCTTCGCCACCACCTCCAACCTTGTGAGCATCCTCTCGCTGGCCGCGACCGTCGGTGTGATCACGGTCGGCGCAACGTTCGTGATCATTGGCGGTGGGATCGACCTGTCGGTCGGCGCGGTGATGGCCCTCGCCTCGGTCTGGGCCACCACGCTGGCCACCCAGTCCTACGGCCCGTTCGTGATGGTCGTTTGTGCTGTGCTGGTGGGTGTCGGGGCCGGGCTGGTCAACGGGCTGCTGATCTCCTACGGGCGGATGGTGCCGTTCATCGCCACCCTGGCGATGCTGGTGGCCGCCCGCGGGCTGGCTCAGCGCATGTCGGACCGCAAGACCCAGCTGGTCCAGCAGGGCAACCAGGCCATCGTGGACCTGTCCACGACGCGAGTGCTGGGGATTCCCGCGCTGGTCTACATCTTCGCCGTCGTGGTGGTGCTGGGCTGGTTGCTGCTGAACCGCACCACATTCGGCAGGCGCACCTATGCGGTCGGCGGCAATCCCGAGGCCGCGCGCCTGGCCGGCATCGACGTGCGCCGCCACACCGTGCTGCTGTACGCCCTTTCCGGTCTGTGCTGCGGGATCGCCGCGGTGCTGATCATGGCCCGCACGACCACCGGGTCGTCCACGCACGGCGATCTGTACGAGCTGGACGCCATCGCCGCCGTGATCATCGGCGGCACCCTCCTCACCGGAGGCAAGGGCACGATCATCGGATCGATCCTGGGCCTGCTGATCTTCACCGTGATCACGAACCTGTTCATCCTGAACGGGCTCAATACCAGCGACCAGCTCATCGCGAAAGGCCTGATCATCGTCGCGGCCGTGCTGCTGCAGCGGCGAAGCCTCACATCACGCACCTGAAACCCGCAACGGCTGGATCGTGCACGCGGCCGGCCGTACCCAAGGGAGAACGTATGAACAAGAACATCGGCCGGCGCGGTCTCCTGGTGAGCGGCGCGGTCGTCGGTGCCGGCGCCCTGGTGAGCGCCTGCACGAGCAACCAGCCCGTCACCGCGTCGTCTGCCGCTCCCCAGGCGGCGTCGGCGGGGACGGACAACGACAAGCCAGGCGAGAAGGTGGTCATCGGGTTCTCCGCGCCCGCGGCCGACCACGGCTGGATCGCTGCGATCACGAAGAACGCGCAGGAGGCGGCCAAGCAGTACTCCGACGTGGAGCTCAAGCCGGTCGAGTCGACCAACGACATCAACCAGCAGATCTCGGCTGTGGAGTCGCTGGTCCAGGCCAAGGTGAACGTCCTGGTGATCCTGCCGAACGACGGGGAGCAGCTCAACCAGGTCGCCCGTAAGGCGATGGACGCCGGGATCCCGGTCGTCAACCTCGACCGGGTCTTCCCCGACAAGCTGTCGTACCGGACCTGGATCGGCGGCGACAACTACGGCATGGGCGTGGCGGCGGGCCACTTCATCGGCAAGCAGCTCAAGGACAAGGGCGTGTCGAACCCGGTGATCCTGGAGATCCAGGGCATCGCGACGCTGCCGCTGACACAGGACCGCAGCAAGGGCTTCGCCGACACGCTCAAGACGTACGGCTTCAGCGTCACCGCACAGCAGGACGCCAAGTTCACCGTGGAGTCCGGCACGCAGGTGGCCACCAACCTGCTCCAGGCGCACAAGAAGATCGACGCGATCTGGAACCACGACGACGACCAGGGCGTCGGCGTGCTGGCCGCGATCAAGGAGGCCGGGCGGAACGAGTTCTTCATGGTCGGCGGCGCCGGCTCGGCCAACGCGATGCGCGACATCCAGGCCGGCTCGGGCGTGCTGAAGGCCACCGTCACCTACAGCCCGACGATGGCCGCCTCGGCGATCAAGCTGGCCCGCCTGATCGCCCAGGGCAAGGGCATGAGCGATCTGCTGGAACAGCAGGTGCCGCAGTCGATCACGCTGACGTCGGAGACCGTCACCAAGGAGAACGCCGCCAAGTACCTGCCGCTCGGATTCGAGTCATGAGGCCCGTCGTCGGGATCGGCATGATCGGCTACGCGTTCATGGGCCGTGTCCACTCTCAGGCCTGGCGCAGCGTGGACGCGTTCTTCGACCTGCCGCTCAAACCCGCGATGGTCGCGCTGGCCGGCAGATCCGCCGAGGCGACCGCGCAGGCCGCCGGGAAACTGGGCTGGGCCCGCGCGGAAACCGACTGGAAGCGCCTCCTCGACCGCGACGACGTGCAGATCATCGACATCTGCACGCCGGGCGACAGCCACGCCGAGATCGCCATCGCGGCACTGGAGGCGGGCAAGCACGTCATCTGCGAGAAGCCGCTGGCCAACACCGTCGCCGAGGCCGAAGCCATGGCCGCCGCCGCGGCCCGCGCGGCCGAGCGGGGAGTGCACGCGATGGTGGCCTTCAACTACCGTCGCGTGCCTGCCATCGCACTCGCCCGCCAGTGGGTCGCCGAGGGCAGGATCGGCCCGATCCGGCACGTGCGGGCGCAGTACCTGCAGGACTGGATCGTCGACCCGGAGTTCCCGCTGGTGTGGCGACTTCAACGAGACAAGGCGGGATCGGGCGCGCTGGGCGACATCGGCGCACACATCATCGATGCCGCTGAGTTCATTACCGGTGAGCGGTTGGCCGGGGTGTCGGCACTGACGGAGACCTTCGTCAAGGAGCGTCCCCTGGCCGCCGGCTCGGCCGGGCTCTCGGCCGGTGGCGGCGCCGGGAGGGGCACGGTCACCGTCGACGACGCCGCGCTGTTCATCGGCCGGCTCAGCGGCGGCGGGCTGGCCTCCTTCGAGGCCACCCGCTTCGCGACCGGGCGCAAGAACGCGCTGCGCATCGAGGTCAACGGCGTGCTGGGCAGCCTGGCCTTCGACTTCGAGGCGATGAACGAGCTGTGGTTCCACGACCACACCCTCGACGGCGCCGAAGCGGGGTTCCGGCGGGTGCTGGCCACCGAGCCCTCGCACCCCTACGTCGGCGCCTGGTGGCCGCCCGGGCACGCACTGGGCTACGAGCACGGCTTCACCCATGAGGTGAAGGACTTCATCGAGGCGATCGCCACCGGCACCGCCCCAGAGCCGTCCTTCGACGACGGCCTGAGGGTGCAGCGGGTGCTGGCCGCCGTCGAGCGGAGCGCGGCTGACGACAGCCGCTTCACGACTGTGGAGGGTTCATGACCAGGCCGATCACGCTGTTCACCGGCCAGTGGGCCGATCTGCCGTTCGAGGAGGTCTGCCGCCTGGCCTCGGAATGGGGCTACGACGGCCTGGAGATCGCCTGCTGGGGCGACCACTTCGAGGTCGACAAGGCGGTGGCCGACGACTCCTACGTCGAGCGCAAGAAGGAGACACTGGCCAAGCACAACCTGAAGGTGTGGACGATCTCCAACCACCTGGTCGGCCAGGCCGTCTGCGACAACCCCATCGACGAGCGGCACAAGGGCATCCTGCCCGCCCGCATCTGGGGCGACGGCGAGCCCGAGGGGGTACGGCGGCGCGCCGCCGAGGAGATCAAGGACACCGCCCGCGCCGCGGCCAAGCTCGGCGTGAAGACCGTGGTCGGCTTCACCGGCTCCTCGATCTGGCACACCCTGGCCATGTTCCCGCCGGTCCCGCCGTCCATGATCGAGGCCGGGTACGCCGACTTCGCCGACCGCTGGAACCCCATCCTCGATGTCTTCGACGAAGTGGGCGTCCGCTTCGCACACGAGGTGCACCCCAGCGAGATCGCCTACGACTACCACACCACCGTACGGACGCTGGAGGCCATCGGGCACCGGCCGGCCTTCGGGCTGAACTGGGACCCCTCCCATATGGTGTGGCAGGACCTGGACCCCGCCGGGTTCATCCTCGACTTCGCCGACCGCATCTACCACGTGGACTGCAAGGACGCCAAGGTGCGGACCGGCAACGGCCGCCGCGGCCGCCTGTCGTCCCACCTGCCCTGGGCCGACCTGCGCCGGGGCTGGGACTTCGTGTCCACCGGGCGCGGTGACGTGCCGTGGGAGGACTGCTTCCGGGCCCTGAACGCGATCGGCTACGACGGACCGATCTCGATCGAGTGGGAGGACGCGGGCATGGACCGGCTGGACGGGGCACCGGACGCGCTGGCGCTGATCCGCCGGCTCAACGCGATCACCCCGCCCACCGACGCCTTCGACGCCGCCTTCTCCGCCGAGTAACGCATCACGCCGGCGGCGGCCGCACCCTGGCCGCCGCCCTGCCGTCCCGGCAACCGACCGCGAGAGGAGACTGATGAGTACGGGAGTATGGCTGATCGGAGCACGAGGATCGGTCGCAGTCACCAGCATGATCGGGGCGCTGGCGGTGCGGGCGGGCCTGGCCGAGCCGACCGGATGTGTCCTGGAGTCGCCCGAGCTGCACAGCGACGCCCTGCCCGGCATCGGTGAACTGGTCTTCGGCGGCCACGACATCTCCTCGATCGCCCTGGGCAAGAAGGCCACCGCGCTGGCCGAGGCGGGAATCGTCCCGGCCCGGCTCGCCGAGACCGCGCAGGACGCGTTGCTCGAGATCGAGCAGGACGTACGGCCGCTGCCGGTCCGTGACACCCAGGCCGAGGTGGTGGAGGCCATCGGTGCCGACCTGGACCGCTTCCGCCGGCGACACCACCTCGATCGAGTCGTCGTGATCAACGTGTCGACCACCGAACCGGCACCGCTTCCACACCCCGCACACAACGACCTCGACGCACTTCGGGACGCGCTGGACGGCCCCGACCTCGTCCTACCACCCAGCGCCCTGGCCGCCTACGCCGCCCTGTGCGCCGGCTGCCCGTACGTCGACTTCACGCCCTCCACCGGCGCCCGCCTGCCCGCCCTCGACGCCCTGGCCCGCAGGCAGAAACTCCCGTACGCGGGACACGACGGCAAGACCGGCGAGACCCTCGTCAAGTCGGTGCTCGCCCCGATGTTCGCCCTGCGCAACCTGAAGGTGCGCACCTGGTCGGGGATCAACCTGCTGGGCGGCGGCGACGGCGCTAACCTGGCCGAGCCGGCGGCCAACGCGGCCAAGGCCGCCAGCAAGCAGCGCGTGCTGGCGGAGACACTCGGCTACGTCCCGCAGGGCGACACCCGCATCGACTTCCTGGAGGACCTCGACGACTTCAAGACCGCCTGGGACCTGGTCACCTTCGAAGGCTTCCTCGGCACGCGCATGCGCATGGAATTCACCTGGCACGGCTGCGACTCCGCCTTGGCCGCACCACTGGTCCTCGACCTGGCGCGACTGACCGCTGCCGCGCACCGGGCCGGGCGTACAGGCCCGCTCACCGAACTGGCCTTCTTCTTCAAGGATCCCCTCGGACAGGTACCGCACGCCCTGGCCGAGCAGTGGCAGGCGCTGCGCGACGCCGTCACCGCGTTCGACACGCAGAGCACCTCGCGATGACGTCGCTGCGCGACCTGTGCGAGCTGGTCCGGGCACCGGCCGCGCTGTCCGTCCCCGGAGACGTCGTAGCAGGCGCGGCGGCCGGTGGCGTGCTGGACCGCCGTACCGTCGGTCTGGCCTGCTCCTCGATCTGCCTGTACTGGGCGGGGATGGCCGCCAACGACTGGGCCGACCGGCACCTCGATGCGGTCGAGCGCCCCGAGCGTCCCATCCCCTCGGGGCGGGTGTCGCCGAACGCGGCCCTCGGGACAGCGGCGGCACTCACCGTCATCGGCATCGCCGCGGCGCGACTCGCGGGCGGCCGGCGTGCCCTGGCCGTCGCCGCACCTCTGGCCGTCGCCGTCTGGTCGTACGACCTGGCGGCCAAGGGCACACCCGCAGGCCCCCTGACGATGGCGCTCTGTCGCGGCCTCGACGTGCTGCTGGGCGCCAGTCCCGGCTCCTCCTCCAAGGCCGCCATGCCTTCCGCCCTCACGATCGCCGTCCACACGTACCTGCTCACCGCGCTCTCACACGGAGAGGTGTCAGGCACGGACCCGCGCCTGCCCGCGGCGACCCTGGCAGGCACCCTCGCGCTCACCGCCGCCGCAGTCCGCGGCAGCGCAGGCGTGGCGCAGCCGGTCCTCGCCGGCTGGTACGCCGCCCAGTTCGGACTCTCCCAGGCGCGCGCCGTCGCCGACCCCTCGGCGCGACGCGTCCGTGACGCGGTCACCGCGGGCATCGTCAGCCTGCCGGCCCTTCAAGGAGCCCTCGCCGCGCGCGGCGGCGCCCCACGCGCCGCCCTCGTCTTGGCGGCAGCGGTCCCGCTGGCCCGCCGCCTGGTCAGAAAGTTCTCCGCGACATGAGGTTCGGCTACGGAACCAACGGCTTCGCCAACCACCGGCTGCCGGACGCCCTCGACGTCATCGCCGGCCTCGGCTACGCCGGCGTCGCACTCACGCTCGACCACTCCCACCTCGACCCGTACGCCGAAGGGCTGGGACGGCGGGTGGCGGAGGTCGCCGACCTGCTGCGCTCCCTCGATCTGGCGGTGGTCATCGAGACCGGTGCGCGTTACCTGCTCGATCCGCGGCGAAAGCACGCCCCGACGCTGCTGGACGACGACCGGGACCGGCGGGTGGATCTCCTGTGCCGCGCTGTCGCGATCGGCGCCGACCTGGGCGCCGAGGCGGTGTCGTTCTGGTCAGGAATACGCCCGGCGCCACTCGATCGGGCCACCGCATGGAACCGGCTCGTCGACGGCTGCGCGCAGGTCCTCGATGCCGCACAGCGCCATGGTGTGCCGCTGGGGTTCGAACCGGAGCCGGGGATGCTGGTCGAGACGATCGCAGACTGGCGGACGCTGTACGAGGCGCTAGGCGCGCCGGCCGGCTTCGGCATCACCCTGGACATCGGGCACTGCCGCTGCAACGAGCCCGATCCGGTGCCCGACTGCGTCGCGACCGTCGCTTCCCACCTGGTCAACGTCCAGATCGACGACATGCGACGGGGCGTGCATCAGCACCTGGAGTTCGGCGAAGGGGAGATCGACTTCCCGCCGGTGCTGCGCGCGCTCACCGACGCCGGCTACGGAGGCCTGGTCGCGGTCGAGCTGCCCCGCCACTGCCACGCCGCGCCCGCCGTGGCCGCGCGTTCGATCGACTTCCTGCGCGAAGCCGAGAAGGCGTCCAAGCGCGATGCTGAAAGGAGCACGAGGTGACGCGACTGCAGCGGCTGCGAGCCGTGCTGCGGGACACGCCGCAGGGAGAATGGGCGGACGCCGCGCTCACCGCGGCGGCCGAGCGGCCCGAGACGATCAGCCGGTCCTTCGCCCAGGCCGGGCGGCGCGCCGGGCGCGCGCCGTTGCCCGGCATCCCCGGCTGGACGATCGACGAGGCCGCCCGGGCGCTGCTGCTGGCCGCACTGCCGGCGGACCGGGCGCCGGCCGAGACCGACGACCTCTACCGCTACGGCGACGCCGACGAGAAGCGGGCCGTGCTCAAAGCCCTGCCGATGCTCCCCATCGGGACGGCGGGACTGCCGCTCCTGCACGACGCGATCCGCACGAACGACGCGCGCCTCCTGGCGGCCGCCCTCGGACCGTACGCCCGCCACCTCGACCAGGCCGCCTGGCGGCAGGCGGTGCTCAAGTGCGTGTTCATGGGAGTGCCGCTGACCGCGGTGGATGGGCTGGACGAGCGGGCCGACCATGAGCTGGCGGCGATGCTGGCCGCCTTCTCCGACGAGCGCGCGGCGGCGGGACGTCCCATGCCCGCCGACGCCGCCGCCCTGCTCGACCGTCTGACCCGTGAGGAGGCGTGATGCGCATCTTCGACCCGCACATCCACATGACGTCGCGCACCACCGACGACTACGCGCGGATGGCCGCCGCCGGAGTCTCAGCCGTCGTCGAGCCCGCCTTCTGGCTGGGGCAGCCCCGCACCAACCCCGGCTCGTTCACCGACTACTTCGACTCCCTCATCGGCTGGGAGCCGTACCGCGCCGCCCAGTTCGGCGTCGTCCACCACGCCACCATCGCCCTGAACCCCAAGGAGGCCGGCGACCCGCGCTGCCGGCCCGTGCTGGACCTGCTGCCGCGCTATCTGGAAAAGGACCGCGTCGTCGCTGTCGGCGAGATCGGCTACGACTCGATGACTCCCGAGGAGGACGACGCCTTCGAACGGCAGCTCGCCCTGGCCGTCGAGCACGACCTGCCGGCGCTCGTGCACACCCCCCACCGCGACAAGGCCCGAGGCACCCGGCGCACCCTCGAGGTCGTCGCCGCCTCCGGAATCGCGCCCGGGCGGGTCGCCGTCGACCACCTCAACGAGGTCACCGTCGACATCATGCACGACTCCGGATGCTGGATGGGCTTCTCCATCTACCCCGAGACGAAGATGTCGCCGGCGCGCATGGTGGAGATCCTCCGCCGCCACGGTCCGGACCGCATGCTGATCAATTCCGCCGCCGACTGGGGAGTCTCCGACCCGCTCCTCACCCTGGAGACCGGCAGGGCGATGCTGGCGGCCGGGTTCACCGACGACGACGTCGACCGAGTGCTGTGGCGCAACCCCGTGGAGTTCTACAGCCAGTCCGGACGCCTCGACCTGACCGGCACCGGCGCCACCGCGCCCACCTTCGCCGGAAGCTCCATCAAGCGCGGCGGCAGCTGATGCGACTACGCCACCCCGGAGGAGTGCCACTACACCTCAGCTACTGCACCAACGTGCATGCAGCCGAGGATCTCGACGGCATCCTCGCCCAGCTCGACACCTACGCGGTCCCGATCCGTGCCCGCCTCGGCACGGACGTCCTGGGGCTCGGGCTCTGGCTGGCCGCGCCGGTCGCCGCCGCCCTCGCCGCTGACCCCGTGCTCCGAGGCAGGCTCCGCCGCGAGTTGTCCGTACGCGGCCTGGAGGTGGTCACGCTCAACGGCTTCCCCTACCGTTCCTTCCAGGCCCCGGTCGTCAAGCACGCCGTCTACCACCCCGACTGGACGACGAAGGACCGCCTCTCCTACACCCTCGACCTGGCACGCGTCCTCGCGGACCTGCTGCCGGACGACGCTGCCAGAGGGTCCATCTCGACGCTGCCGCTCGCCTGGCGCGACCCATGGGACACCGAGATGGCCGACCTCGCCGCACGCAGGCTCGGCCAACTGGCCGTCGGCCTGGCCGCGATCGAATCCTCCACCGGGCGGGTGGTACGGGTGGGGTTCGAACCCGAACCGGGCTGCGTCGTGGAGACCACCGGGCAGGCCGCGGCACGGCTGGCCGACGTCGACAGCGACCGGCTCGGCATCTGCCTGGACCTCGCCCACCTGGCCTGCGCCTGGGAAAGGCCCGCCGACGCGCTGAACTCGCTGAACCGAGCCCGACTGCCGATCGTCAAGGTCCAGCTCTCCGCGGCCCTGGAAACCGCGGATCCGGACGCCCTGCGCGAGTACGCCGAGCCGCGCTTCCTGCATCAGACGCGCAACGCCGCGGGCGACGCCGCCGACGACCTCGACGAGGCGTTCGAGCAGCGGCTGCCCGGGCCATGGCGGGTCCACTACCACGTGCCTCTCCACGTCTCACCGGCGGCGCCTCTGGCCACGACCATCCCGGTGACGCGAGCGGCGCTCGGAGAGCTCGTCGGCGGGCCGCAGCCACTCTGCGACCACTTCGATGTGGAGACCTACACCTGGGGTGTGCTGCCGCCCGCGCTGCGCCCACAGACCCCCGAGCAACTCGCCGCGGGCATCGCCGACGAGCTGGACTTCGCCCGTGCCGAGCTGCGCGATCTAGGGATGAGGACATGACATCGTTGCTGGTCCTGGACGTGGTAGGGCTGACCCCGAGGCTACTGGCGCACATGCCGCGGCTGCGGGCCGTCGTCGCGGACGGCTTCCAGGCGGAACTCGGCACCGTCCTGCCCGCCGTCACCTGCTCGGTGCAGTCGACGTTCCTCACCGGCGTTCCGCCGGCCGAGCACGGCATCGTCGGCAACGGCTGGTACTTCCGCGACCTCGGTGAGGTCCTGCTCTGGCGCCAGCACAACGCACTCGTCGGCGCAGAGAAGGTGTGGCAGACCGCGCGTCGCGAGCGGCCCGGCCTCACGGTGGCGAACGTGTGCTGGTGGTACGCGATGGGCGCCGACGTCGACTGGACGGTCAGCCCGCGGCCGATCTACCACGCCGACGGGCGTAAGGAGCCCGACTGCTACACCGACCCCCCGGAGCTGCACGACGAGCTCACCGCGGCGCTGGGAGCCTTCCCCCTGTTCACCTACTGGGGCCCGGGAGCGGGAATCCCCTCGTCGGCCTGGATCTGCCGCGCCACCCAGCATGTCATGGCCGCGCACGACCCCGATCTGACGCTGGCCTACATCCCCCACCTCGACTACGACCTGCAACGGTACGGCCCGTCCGACCCTCGCTCCGCTGCGGCGGCCGTCGAACTCGACACCGTCCTGGCGCCACTGCTGGATGCCGCGGCGGCGCAGGGAAGAACCGTCGTCGTTGTGTCGGAGTACGGCATCACCGACGTCTCCCGCCCTCTCGACGTCAACCGGAAGCTCCGCGCGGAAGGCTTCCTCCGGGTCTACACCCAGGCCGGTATGGAGTACCTCGACCCGTGGACCTCGCGCGCGTTCGCCGTCGCCGACCATCAGGTGGCGCACGTCTACGTCTCCGACCCCGCCGACGTGCCGGCCGTCGCCAAGCTTTGCGCGTCCGTCCCCGGCGTCGCCGAGGTGCTCGACGAAGGCGGGAAGGCGGCGCACGGCCTGGACCACGCCCGATCCGGCGAACTGGTCCTGCTCGCCGAGCCCGACGCCTGGTTCACCTACTATTACTGGCTCGACGACGCCCGCGCGCCCGACTTCGCCCGCCTCGTCGAGATCCATCGCAAGCCCGGCTACGACCCCGCAGAGCTCTTCTTCGACCCGGCGGCCCCCCGCGCCGCCAAGCGCAGGGCCGGCGTGGCACTGCTGCGGAAGAAACTCGGCATGCGCTACCTCATGGACGTCGTCGGCCTCGACCAGGGCGCCCAGGCCGTACGTGGCTCTCACGGGCTGCTTCCCGCCGACCCCGCCGACGCTCCGGTGCTGCTCTGCTCCGACCCATCGGCCGCCAGGGAACGGTTCGAGGCGACGGAGATCAAGGACTTGCTCCTGCACCTGTGCCGTTTGCCCTGAGCCACGTCGGGTTGTCGAGACATGCCTGTACGACCGAGTTGGCCGCACCGAGGAGCGGCCCATCCGAGCCCAGACGAGATACGATCACCGCGCCTTGGCCCACGCGACCCGGATCCATGACGCGGCGATCCAGCTCTCGCTCCAGGGCGGGCTGCAGCCACGGCAGCAGCGGAGAGAGCCCGCCGCCGAGCACCACTTTCTGGGGATCGAGAAGGTTGACGGCGCCCGCCAGTGCGATGCCGAGTGCCGCGCCAGCATCACGCAACGCGCGCCGTACCTGCTGGTCGCCGTCGCCCGCCCGCTCCGCCAGATGCGCGATCCGTCCGCCCGGGCCCGGATGCCGGGCTGCCGCTTGTCCTGGATCGACGCCGCTGGCCTGCAGCAGCGCCTCCTCGCCCGCGTATCGCTCCAGGCAACCTCGCCCACCGCACGCGCATGGCGGGCCTTCGGGTTGGACCGGCATGTGGCCGAGTTCCCCCGCGAAGCCGTGCGTCCCGCGCAACAGCCGTCCGTCGATGACGACTGCCGCGCCGATGCCGATCTCTGCTGAGACGTGCACGAAGTCACGAGGGGAAGGGTCGTGGCCGCCGAGCCACAGCTCGGCGAGCGCGCCGAAATTGGCCTCGTTGTCGACCGTCAGAGGGAGAGCGGGAAGGGAGGGCGCGACGTCCACGCCTTCCCAGCCGAGATTGGGAGCGCGCACCACGGACGACGACCCGCGCGCTACCAGCCCTGGCACAGCCACGGCGAGCCCCGCCGGCCGTAGCCCCTGGCCCTCCGCCTGTGCAGAAACCTGCCGGACGAGGCCGGCGAGGTCCTCGAGCACCGGCCCAGGCGCACGGCCCCGATTGACGGCCTCGGACACGATACGGGCTCGCACCCGTCCGCTCAGATCCACCGCGCATACGGCGAGGCGGTCGACTCCGATCTCCGCACCCAGGCCCGCCGGACCCTGATCGTTGAGCTGCAGCGCGCTGCCAGGACGCCCCACGGTTCCTGGGCGCGACGGGCCCAGCTCCACGAGCAGCCCGTCGCGAATGAGCTCGTCGACGAGCGTGGACACGGCGGCCCGCGTCAAGCCGATGTGGGTTGCGACCGATGCGCGAGACAGCGGCCCGAGCCGGGCCACAGCATGCATGACGAGTGAAAGGTTGCGCCGGCGCATCTCCTGCTGGGTGATGGACAGGGGCTCTGACACCTGGACTCCTCTCGAGTGGTCTTCGTGTCTCGCGGGCTCGTGCCACCGTTGATCCTGGAGTCTGCCGGGGCCGGGTGAGATATCGCGGGTGTCAGGCTACGCGGCGCTCATCTGCGCCCCAGTAGTGCCTCCGCCCCGGACATGACCTGGCTGATGCGGCTCAGCGCCGCGTCATCGCGCTGGATCGGCTCGTACAGAGGTCCTTCGGTCGTGGCCCACCTGAGCGCCACCGCTGCCGGATCCTCGCCCAGCAGCAACCCCGCGGCCTGCGCGGCGGCCCCGAGGGCGACCAGCTCCCCGGCCCTCGGTACCTGCACAGGGCGGCCGCTGAGCCTGCGGACCGTCTCGCGCCACGCAGTTCCCTTGGCTCCGCCTCCGATGAGCAGGATGGGAGCATCTGGTGCGGCGTCCTCGTCGAGAACTCGGCCCAGGGCGGTGAGCAGGGCGAAAACGGCACCGTCATACGCGGCCTGGAGCACCTGCCCGGACGTCGTGTCGTGGCGAAGCCCGTACAGCAGGCCGGAGGCCAGCGGGAGATCGGGAGTGCGCTCACCGTCGAGGAAGGGGAGCAGGACGGCCGCGCCGCCCTGTTCGACCGCCTCGCGGTCGCGGCCGAGGAGGCCGGCGATCCTGTCGACGGCCAACGTGCAGTTGAGGGTGCAGGCGAGCGGCAGCCACGCGTCGCGGGCGTCCGCGAACCCCGCGACGATCCCTGTCGGGTCGGTAGGTCTGCGGGCCGAGACGGCGTAGACCGTGCCGGAGGTGCCGAGACTGAGCACCGGCCGGCCTGGGCGCAGACCGAGCCCGAGGGCCGCCGCCATGTTGTCGCCGGTGCCCGCGGCAACCAGTGCACCGGGTGCCAGGGGCAGATCGGGCAGGTTCCGTACAGTCCCTGCCGCGGCGCCCTGTGGCAGGAGCCGTGGCAGCAGTTCGGGGGAGAGCCCGACATGCTCCAGGATCTCCTCGTCATAGGTTTCGGAGACGGACGCCCACCAGCCCGTGCCCGAAGCGTCGCCGCGGTCCGTTGTGCCCTGCCCGGTGAGGCGCTCAGTCAGGTAGTCGTGGGGGAGGCGTACAGCCGCCGTGGCGCGGATCGCCTCCGGCTCGTTCTCCCGAAGCCAGGCCCATTTCGTGACGGTGAATGCGGGCGCGGGTACGCTGCCGGTCCGCTCCGCCCACGCCTGGGGGCCGCCCAGTTCGCCGATGAGCCGGTCGCGCTGCGGGGCGGAGCGGACGTCGTTCCAGAGCAGCGCGGGCCGTACCGGCAGACCGGAGGAATCCAGCGTGACGAGTCCATGCTGCTGACCGCTGACGGAGATGGCGGCGGCCCGCAGGGCGTACGGACCGCACTGGCCCAGTGCCTCGCGCAGAGCCGCCCACCACTGCTCGGGGTCGCTCTCCTTGCCGTCGCCTGCGGCTCCGCCGCTCACGGTGTGGGGCGCCTGCCCGCGCGCCACCACCGCGCCGGTTGCGACGTCGAGGACCAGTGCCTTCGTCGATTGCGTGGAGCTGTCCACGCCGATGACCAGTGGCCCTTCCTGCACAGGTACGGCTGCCGCCATCTCGCTTCGCCCTCGCGTTCTTTGCCTTGACCCGGGATGCGGGTGAGTTGGGGGGTTCCCCGGGACGCCTAAAGATACTAATTTGTAAAGCGCCATGACAAATAGCCGGCCCCTGAGGGAGACACGATGAGTTACGCCCCCACCCCTGAGGACAAGTTCAGCTTCGGTCTGTGGACGGTCGGCTGGCAGGGAAGGGATCCCTTCGGCGACGCCACGCGGCCGGCTCTCGACCCCACCGAGTCCGTGAGGCGGCTCGCTGACCTCGGCGCATACGGCGTGACGTTCCATGACGACGACCTGATCCCGTTCGGCGCCTCAGACGCGGAGCGCGAAGCGCATATCAAGCGATTCCGGCAGGCCCTGGACGCCACCGGCATGACCGTCCCGATGGCCACGACGAATCTCTTCACCCACCCCGTCTTCAAGGATGGGGGATTCACCGCCAACGACCGCGATGTACGCCGCTTCGCTCTGCGCAAGACCATCCGCAACATCGACCTCGCCGCCGAGCTCGGCGCGAAGACGTATGTCGCCTGGGGTGGCCGTGAAGGCGCGGAGTCCGGCGCCGCCAAGGACGTCCGTGCCGCCCTGGACCGGATGAAGGAGGCCTTCGACCTGCTGGGTGCCTATGTCCTCGAGCAGGGCTACGACCTGCGCTTCGCCATCGAGCCGAAGCCGAACGAGCCGCGCGGCGACATCCTCCTGCCGACCATCGGGCACGCCATGGCCTTCATCGAGCAGCTCGAACGGCCCGAACTCTACGGCGTCAACCCCGAGGTCGGCCACGAGCAGATGGCCGGGCTGAACTTCCCGCACGGCGTCGCCCAGGCACTGTGGGCGGGCAAGCTCTTCCACATCGACCTCAACGGCCAGAACGGCATCAAGTACGACCAGGACCTGCGCTTCGGAGCCGGTGACCTTCGGGCCGCCTTCTGGCTGGTGGACCTGCTGGAGTCCGGCGGCTACGACGGTCCCCGCCACTTCGACTTCAAGCCGCCGCGGACCGAGGACATGGACGGTGTGTGGGCCTCGGCCGCCGGCTGCATGCGCAACTACCTGATCCTCAAGGATCGGGCTGCGGCCTTCCGTGCCGATCCGGAGGTTCAGGAGGCCCTGCGCGCCTCTCGCCTGGACGAACTGGCGCAGACGACACTGGGTGAGGACGAAACCCTGGCTGGACTTCTCGCGGACCGCACCGCCTTCGAGGAGTTCGACGTGCAGGCCGCCGCAGAACGCGGCATGGCCTTCGAACACCTCGACCAACTCGCCATGGACCACCTGTTGGCAGCACGCGGCTGAAGGACTTCTGGGTGATGGCCTCCGACCAGCCGTTCACCGCCGACGACCTGGACCAGGCTCGCACCGCGCCCGGCGTGACCGCCGTGCACGTCAGCGCGCAGGCCAGCTCGCCAAGCAAGATCAAGCTGCCCGAGGGCAGGGCCTGGCGGTAACCGCCTGCTGAACGAGTCTGCGGGCGACCCACACGGCGACCTGCACCATCACGGCCACCGGCGACACATCGACGCCGGTGGCGGCGGGCTGCCGTACAAGGTCACTGCGGAGATCGGGGCCAGATCAGGCGAGCATCTCCCACCATGCGTCGACGGCCGGGGCGTCGGCGGTGTCGATGCCCTGGCCGGGGCGGGGGACGACGATCTTGACGTCGCGGGCCTTGGCCTCGCGCCACAGCCGCCGCACCGGCTCGGCCCACGGGTGCAGCGCCAGCGTGAACGTCGCCCAGTGCACCGGCAGCATGAGCCGGCCGCCGAGGTCGAGGTTGGCGTTGATCGCCTCCTCGGGGTTCATGTGGATGTCGGGCCAGGCAGGGCTGTAGGCACCGATCGGCATCAGCGTCAGGTCGAACGGCCCGTGCGCCGCGCCGATCCCCTTGTAGCCCTCGAAGTAGCCGGAGTCACCCGCGTAGAACACCCGCCGGGTCGGCCCCGCGACCACCCACGAACCCCACAGCGTGTCGTTGCGGGTCAGCGAGCGGCCGGAGAAGTGCCGGGCGGCGGTCGAGACGAAACGCAGGCCCGCGACCTCGGCCTCTTCCTCCCAGTCGAGCTCGATGATCCGGAACAGCGGCACACCCCAGCGCTCCAGGTGCGCCCCGATGCCGAGCGGGACCAGGAAGGGCGCCTTCTGGGTGGCCGTCAGCCACCGCACGGTCGCCATGTCCAGGTGGTCGTAGTGGTCGTGCGAGATCGCGATGGCGTCGACCTGGGGCAGCTCGTTCAGCTCGATCGGCACCGGCTGGTGCCGCTTGGGGCCGGCCAGCTGGGAAGGTGAGGGCCGCTTGCTCCACACCGGGTCGAACAGCACCTTGCGGCCGTCGAGCTCGACCAGCGTGGAGGCGTGGCCGTACCAGACGGCGCGCAGCCCGACCGGGTCGTCGGTCGGCGGTACGCGCAGCGGGATCAGGCCGTTGGGGCGGCGCTGCTCCCTGTCCTTGGCCAGCTCGCGCAGCATGCCGACCGGCGGGGCGGTCGGCACGGAGGTGCTCGCGTCCGGCATGGTGTTGACGAACGTGCCGTTACTGAACTGCGGTGACCGGCGGATCCTGGCCGCCCGGTCGGGTCCTGACTGCAGCGGGCGCGCCCCCAGCTCCGCCGGGACCTGGCGCAGCGCCCACCCGGCGGCGGCCAGCGCCGCTCCGCCCACGAGGATCTTCCGCATTCCTGCCATTCAGCCACACTCCCCTGGGGTACTCACTCCACCCTCTGTCCGAACCGGCCGCCACCCCCAGCTGTTCCCGAGGCCCCGGTGGCGGCTTGGACAGATATATCGCGATAGATTCTAGACGGTTTTGATCGATCCGCCATCGATGACGTAGTCCGCGCCGTTGACGCTGGCGGCGTGCGGCGAGGCCAGGTACGTCACCAGGGCGGCGATCTCCTCCGGCTCGACGAATTTACCGGTGGTCATTCCGGCGCTCGACGGCAGCCCCGCCAGCAGCTGCTCGTGATCCACCCCCATGGCTCCCGCCAGGGCCGCGCCGTACGAGTCCGGGGCCTCCCACATCGCGGTGCGCGCGAGGCCGGGGGAGATGGTGTTGACGCGTACCCCTTGCGGGCCGAACTCCTCGGCCAGGGCCTTGCCGAACGCGGTGAGCGCCGCCTTGGCCGTGGTGTAGGTGACCGGTCCCGCGTGCGGCATGCGGGCGCCGTTGGAGGAGATGTTGACCACGGCGCCGCGCGTGCGCACCAGACCGGGCAGGGCGCCGCGGGTGACGCGGACGGCGCTGAGGAAGTTCAGGTCGTGGGCTCGGCGCCACTGCTCGTCGTCGAAGCCGAGGAAACCGCCGAGCTGCCCCTCGCCGCCGTCGCCGCCGCCCACGTTGTTGACCAGCAGGTCCAGGTCGCCCAGCCGGTCGAGCACGGCCTCGACACCCGAAGCTGTCGACAGGTCCGCGGCGATCGCCGCCGCGCCGGTCGCCTCAAGCTCGGGCGAGATCGTCCGGGCGGCGCCCGTGACGCGCATGCCCTCGGCCGTCAGCGCCCTGACGATCGCCAGCCCAAGCCCACGGCTGGCGCCCGTGACGAGTGCGGACTTGCCGCTGAGTCGCATGTCCATGGTCGTTCCTCCCATATGCATCTTCATCGATGCCGCGACTCTACGACTTGCAACAGAAATGATGCAACTCCTGTCGGAATGGGAACCATGCAGTACCATGACCGAGTGGCCCAGCTCAGAGCGGACACCTCGCGGACAATTCAGGCGATCCTCGAGGCGGCCGAACGCGTACTCAGCAAGAACCCGGCGGCCAGCATGGAGCAGATCGCCGAGGCCGCGGGGGTGGCCCGCACCACGGTGCACCGCCGCTTCGCCTCCCGCGAGGCGCTCGTGTCGGCGATGACTGGCTGGGCGGCGGGCCGCTTCGCCGAGGCCGTCGCCGCGGCGCACCCGGACACGACGCCGCCGCTGGTCGCGCTCTACCAGGTCACGGCGAATGTGCTACGGGTGAAAGCCGACTGGGGCTTCGCGATGAGCCGTTCCGACCCCGAGGTGGCCCGGGTGCACGCGGACGTCGAGGAGCAGTGCGACCGCCTCTTCCGCCGTGCCCGCGACGCGGGCGTGCTGCGCCCGGACGCCGACCTGGGCTGGGCCCGCCGCGTCTACTACGCCCTCATCCACGAGGCCGCCCAGACGGCCGCGGCAGACCCTGACGCCGCCGCGACCCTGGTCGTCGACACCCTGCTGCGCGGCGTCGGCACCGACCGCGGCCTCTGACAATCTCCCTGCTCAGGCGTCGATCGGGGGAAATCCGGGCTCGGACCACAGGGCACGGGAGGCCGCCTCGGGGTCGGGCACGTCGCGCGGCTCGACGTCGAACAGATGCGTCGTGGCGGTCACCGGGTCGTAGGCGGGCCAGCCGGGGTCGCCCGTGGCTGCGAAGCGCGTCCAGGCGGTGCGGAACTGTCGCGACATGTCCTCCGCGTGTGGCGAGTCGCCGATGATCAGCCCTGCCAGCTGCCCCTGGACGGTCCCGAACGTCAGCGGCACGTCCAGCCCGTGGCAGGCGCCGAGCTCCGGCTGCGGCGCCCAGGTCAGTTCGTAGGCGAAGGTGGGCCCGGTGTGCGCGTCGGCCAGCAACGCGCTCGGCATCCTGAACATCCAGTCCGACATCAGCATCACCAGCAGGTCCGCGTCGGACGCCTGAGGATGCGCGGTCCGGTACACGACGCCCGCGTCCGCCGGGGCGAGCATCTTCAGCGCCGGTCCCAGCTCCGCCGCCCCGCCGTTCATCATCTGGAACAGCAGGTACTCGTCCCTGGTGTAGCCGGTGATCAGCTCCACGTCGCCGCCGGCCCCGTCGGCCAACGCGTTCCACGGCGTGTCCGGCAGCACCTCCCCGTCCACCACCGGCGCGAACGGGGTCGGCGCGAACGCCATCGTCCCCCACCGCTCGGGATCGCCGCGCATCTCGCCGTAGGCCACCAGCCCCGCCGCCTCCACGGCGGCCTCGGGCGTCAGCTCGTACGGCGTGCCGCCCCCCGCCTGCCCGAGCAGGGCCCGCGTCACCATGGCGGCGTACCGCGGCGTGTAGAACATCCCGGGCACGCTCTGCGCGATCGCCCGCCGGAACAGCCCCGCCGCCGACGGCATCGCCAGCAGGCACGCCACCGCGCCTGCCCCCGCCGACTCGCCGAAGATCGTGACGTTGCCCGGATCGCCGCCGAACGCGGCGATGTTGTTCTGCACCCAGCGCAGCGCCAGCACCTGGTCGAGCAGCGCCCGGTTGGCCGGGGCGCCCTCCACGTGCCCGTAGCCCTCGAAGCCGACCCGGTGGTTGAAGGTGACCACGACCACGCCCTCGCGGGCCAGCCGCGTGCCGTCATACTCGGGCCGGTCGGCCGAGCCCACCCAGTAGGCGCCGCCGTAGATCCACATCATGACCGGCAGCCCCGAGCCGCCCGCGTCGGGCGTCCAGACGTTGACCGTCAGGCAGTCGAGCCCGTCGGCCGGGTCCCACGCCGGCATCCCGGGGTACATCGGCGGCTGCGGCGGCCGCGGGCCGAAGGCGAGGGCGTCGCGCACGCCGTCCCACGGCTCGGCGGGCACCGGAGCGGCGAGCCGGAGCGGCCCGAACGGGGCCCTGGCATAGGGGATGCCCCTGAAGACGGCGACGCCGTCCTCCTCCAGGCCGCGAATCCTGCCCGTCGTGATCGTGGTCATCGCGCGTCCTCTCTGCCACCCGTGGAGGTCAAGGGATCTTCAGTCTCACATATTGGTAAAAAGGGAACCAAGGGATTTAAGGCAGGCCGCCACGGATCACCGGGCCCTGACGTGCGGAAGGCGCCGGACCCAGAGGGTGAGGCGCCTTCGAGGATGTGCTCAGCGGGGAACGGGGGCTCACGCGGCCTGGGGCTTGCGCAGCACCGCCACGGTGAGCAGCGCCAGGGCCACGAAGACCGCCGCGCCGACCCCGGCGACCGCGTGCAGGCTGGTGGTGAAGGCGTCCAGCGCGGCCGGCGCGCCGCCCGCCGAGCTGATCCCCTCGCGGACCGCGTCCGCGGCGCCGGCCGGCAGGACCGCCCGGTAGACCGCGCTGGCCAGGCTGCCGAGCAGCGCCACACCGAGGGCGACGCCGAACTCGCCGGAGGTCTCCAGGATCGAGGCCGCCGACCCGGCCCGCTCGGGCGGGGCGGAGCCGATGATGATGCCGTTGCCCAGCCCCATCGGCAGCGCGATGCCGCCGGATGCCAGCACCAGCCCGGCCACCACCACGATCACGCCGCCCCCGGAGGGCGCCTGCGTCTGGACGATCAGCCCGAGCGCGGCCACGGCCAGCCCGGCCGCCATCACGTACGCGGGAGGGATCCGCCGGCCGATCCTGGGAGCGGCGACGATCGCGGCGATCATCACGATGTTCTGCGGGATCAGCCAGAGCCCGGCGTGCAGCGGAGACAGCCCGGCGACCGACTGCAGATACAGGGTGCTGACCAGCGAGGTCCCCGCCATCACCACGCCGCCGAGCAGCATGACGCCGAGCGTGGTGCTGAAGGCCCGGTCGACGAACAGCCGCAGGTCCAGCAGTGGGTCGGCCAGGCGGCGCTGGCGCCGGACGAACACGACCGCGAAGACCGCGCCGATCACCACGGCGGCCACGGACAGCGGGTGCCAGCCGTTCCTGGCGATGTCCTTCAGCCCGTAGATCACCGGCAGGATCGCGCCCAGCGACAGGACGACGCTGGCCAGGTCGAGCCGCCCGGAACCGGGCGCCCTGTATTCGGGCAGCAGCACGGGGCCGGCCACCAGCAGCAGCGCCATGAACGGCACGCCGAGCAGGAACGCCGCGCCCCACCAGAAGTGCTCGAGCAGCACGCCGCCCACCAGCGGGCCGAGCGCCATGCCGCCCATGAAGCAGGCGAACCACACGCTCATCGCGGCGCCCATCTGCCCGGGGTCGCGGAACATGTTCCGGATGAGCGCCATCGACGACGGCATCAGCGTGGCGCCGGCGATCCCGAGCAGCGCCCTGGCCGCGATCAGCATTTCGGCGCTGGTGGAGTAGGCGGCCACCACCGAGGCGACGCCGAAGGCCGCCCCGCCGATCAGCAGCAGCTTGCGCCGCCCGATCCTGTCGCCCAGCGTGCCCATCGTCACCAGGAAGCCGGCCAGCATGAACGAGTAGATGTCCATGATCCACAGCTGCTGGGGAGCGGTGGCGCCGAGCCCGGAGCTCAGGTGCGGCAGCGCCAGGTACAGCACGCTCACATCCAGCGACAGCAGCAGCGTGGGCAGCGCCAGCACGGCCAGCCCGATCC
Source organism: Nonomuraea sp. NPDC050536 (assembly GCF_044457685.1). Classification (NCBI taxonomy): domain Bacteria; kingdom Bacillati; phylum Actinomycetota; class Actinomycetes; order Streptosporangiales; family Streptosporangiaceae; genus Nonomuraea; species Nonomuraea sp. NPDC050536. Next base: position 521,533 of record NZ_JBITHD010000004.1, on the reverse strand, counting down.
ATTCCTTGCGTCCCGCCTTGGGGGTCGTGTCGGTGTTCATGGCTTCACGATGCGCTCGGCCGCTTCAGGTCCCCTTCTCGTGCCCTTAAGGTCGGCTGCATGCGCTTTGGAGTGCTGGGACCGCTGGACGTGTGGACCGACGGCGGCCGGCGGGTGACGATCCCCGGGCTGAAGGTCCGCGCCCTGCTGGCCGATCTGCTGGTGCACGCGGGCCGGCCCGTGTCGGTGGACCGGCTCGTCGACGACCTGTGGGGGCAGGACGTGCCGGGCAACCCGGCCGCCGCGGTCCAGGTGCGCGTGTCGCAGCTGCGCAAGGCGCTGGACGAGGCCGAGCCCGGCGCCCGCGACCTGGTGGTCTCGCGCTCGCCCGGCTACCTGCTGCAGGTCGAGCCCGACGCGGTCGATGCCGGCCGCTTCGCCGCGCTGGTCGCCCGCGCCGAGGCCGCGGGGGACGCCAGGACCGCGGCCGCGCTGCTGGCCGACGCGCTGGCGCTGTGGCGCGGCCCGGCCTTCGCCGACTTCGCCGATGAGGAGTTCACCCAGGCCACCGTCGTCCGGCTGGAGGAGCAGCGGCTCACCGCCCTGGAACAGCACGTCGAGGCGCGGCTGGAGCTCGGCGAGCACGCCGCGCTGGTGGGCGAGCTGGGCGACCTGGTGGCCCGGCACCCGCTCAGGGAGCGGCTGCGCGCCGTACACCTCAAGGCCCTGTACCGGTCGGGACGGCAGAGCGAGGCCCTGGCCAGCTACGGCGAGCTGCGCGAGCGGCTGGCCGACGAGCTCGGCCTGGACCCCGGCCCCGAGCTGGCCGCGCTGCACCAGGCCATCCTGGAACAGGACCCGGCGCTGAACCCGGCCCGCGAGCGGCCGCGCACGAACCTGCCCGCCCAGCTCAGCGACCTGATCGGCAGGGACGACGCGGTGACCGAGGTCGGCGCGCTGCTGGGGGAGCGGCGGCTGGTCACACTGACCGGACCCGGCGGCGTGGGCAAGACCCGGCTGGCGGTCGAGGCGGCCACCCGGCTGGTCGAGGCGTACCCGGACGGGGCGTGGCTGGTGGAGCTGGCGCCCGTCGACTCGCCGCTGGAGGCCGTGGAAGAGACGCTCGAGATCCGGCAGGACACCGACCTGGCCGAGGCGCTGCGCTCCAGGAAGCTGCTGCTGGTCCTGGACAACTGCGAGCACCTCGTGGAGCCGGTGGCCGAGCTGGTCGGGCGGCTGCTGCGCGCCGCGCCGGGGCTGCGGGTGCTGGCCACCAGCAGGGAGCCTCTGGGCCTGCCGGGCGAGGCCGTGCTGGGGGTGCCGCCGCTGGCCGTACCGGACGGCGCCGAGCCGCAGGCCGTGGCGGACTCCAGCGCGGTCAAGCTGTTCACCGCCCGCGCCTCCGGGTTCACGCTTGAGGCCGGCAACGTGGAGGCGGTCGCCCGGCTGGTCAGGCGGCTGGACGGGATCCCGCTGGCGATCGAGCTGGCCGCCACCAAGGTCCGCGCGCTCGGCGTGCACAAGCTCGCCGAACGGCTGGAGGACCGCTTCAGGCTGCTGGCCATGGGACACCGCGGCACCACCCTCACCACGATGATCGACTGGAGCTGGAACCTGCTCACCGAGCCCGAGCGGATCGTGCTGCGCCGCCTGTCGGTGCACGCGGGCGGCTGCACGCTCGAGGCGGCCGAGGAGGTCTGCTCGGGCGGCGACGTGGATCCCGACGACGTGCTCGACCTGCTGGTCCGCCTCGTGGACCGCTCGCTGGTGGCCGCCGTCGAGACACCGCTCGGTGTGCGCTACCGGCTGCTCGAGTCGGTGGCCGAGTACTCGCGTGAACGCCTGGCCGAGGCGGGCGAGCAGGAGGAGCTGGCGGTACGGCACGCGGACCACTACACCGCGCTCGCCGTACGAGCCGATCCGCTGCTGCGCGGGGGAGAGCAGCGCGAGTGGCTGGAGCGGCTCGACGCCGAGGCGGCGAACCTGCGCGCGGCGCGCGGCTCGGCACGGCTGGCCAACGCGCTGGTCTGGTACTGGTTCCTGCGCGGCAGGCTGGTCGAGGCGCGCGAGACGCTGGACCGCTTCCCTGACGACCCGAGGGCGGCCGCCTGGCGGACGGGGTTCGCGCTGATGCTCGGCGAGCAGACCGACCGGGCCGCGGTGCTCGACGGCCACGACGACCCGCGGGCGCTGCTGTTCGCCGCCCAGGCGATGCCGGACCTGGCCTCCGGGCAGGAGCTGGTCACCCGCGCGCTGCCGATGCTGATCGAGCGTGGCGACACCTGGGGCGAGGCGTTGGCGCTGAGTATGCGTGCCATGGAGGCCTTCACCAGGCGCGACGCGGTAGCCGTCGAACACGACGCGACCCGCGGCAGGCAGCTGTTCCGCTCGCTGGGCGACCGGTGGGGCCAGCTCAAGCACATCGGCTGGCTGGGCGGGCTGGCCGAGATGCAGGGCGACTACGCCACGGCGGACCGGTTCTTCACCGAGGGGCTGCGCATGGCCGAGGAACTGCGGCTGTGGCCGGAGTCGGTGCGGTTCCTGGCCTGGCGCGGCTGGATCGCCATGGAGACGGGCGACTACGACCGGGCGATCGAGCTGTGCGGCCGCGGCATGGACCGGGCCGTGGAACAGGGGTTCCACGAGGGACTGGTGTTCACGGGGATGGGGCTGGGGTTCTCCGCGCGGCGGGCGGGGCGTTTCGAGCTGGCCACGGAACACCTGACGCGGCTGCTCGACGGCGTGCCGCGCGATCCGGACGCGGAGCCCTCAATGCACCTCGCTGACACGCTCATCGAGCTGGGCTTCATGAAGGAGGCACAGGGCGAGGCCGACGCCGCCAAGGAACTGCACCTGGAGGCGCTGGCCGCGGCCGAGCGGATCGGAGACCCACGCACCTGCGCTTTCGCGGTCGCGGGGCTGGCCGGCGCGCTGGCCGCCACGGGATCGCCGGCGGTGGCGGCCCGGCTGCTCGGGGTCGCCACCGAAGCCATGGCGTCCCTCGGGACGCCCGCGGGACCCAGCAGCCAGGCCGAGCTCGACCGCATCGCGGCGGGCGCGCGGGAGACCCTGGGCGATGCGGTGTTCGAGGCGGAGTTCGAGCACGGGCGCCGCGTGAAGCTCGCCGACGTCCGCACCGTCCTCGACTAGGCCACCTCCTCGGCCAGGCGGTCGAAGAACTCGATCCAGCCGGTGCGGGCGCCCTCGGCGTGCTCCTGGGTGGTGTTGACGCCGTACTGATGGAAGCGCATGTGGGTGCCCGTCCCGGTGGTCGCAAACTCGATCGTCACCACCGAGGCGGGGCCGTCGCCGGGGTTGTCCGGGTCGCCGGTGGTGAAGACGAGCCGCTCGGGCGCCCGCACCTCGCGGTAGGCGCCCTCCAGCGTCGCCTCGAACCCGTCGCCCGACACCACCGTCGCCTCCCACCGGCCGCCGGGGCGCACGTCCAGGCGCACCCGGTCGGCCGGGGTGGCGTAGGCGCGCGGCCCGAACCAGCGGGCGAAGCGCTCGGGGTCGGTCCAGGCCTGGTAGACGTCCTCACGCGGGGCGTCGAAGTCGCGGTCCAGCTCGTACTGCGCGGTGGGGGTGTTCGACATCTCCGTGGTCCCTTCTCGTCGTTGTCCGAAGTGGTTCCACCTTCGCCTCCGGCCCTTACGATCGCCTTCCCGCGGCCTTAAGGCCGGCTTCTCACCGCGGCAGCGTCATCACCCGGTCGACGGCGATCTCGATGACGACCCGGCCGGGCGGCTCCGGCGGCAGCGCGCCGTAGCGGGCCGCGTACCTGCGAGCCCCCTCGGCGACGCGATCAGGATCGTCGCGGACCGTGGCGGTGCCCTCGAGCGTGACCCACCTCGGTCCCCATACCTGGCAGATCGCCACCCGGGAGGCGGGGCCCGCGAGCAGGTTGCGGACCTTGCGGGTGGCCGACCTGGTCATGACCCTGGCCAGCCCCTCCTCCGCATCCCAGGTGAAGCGGACAGGTGCCGTGTGCGGCGACCCGTCCGGCCGGATCGTGGTGAACACCCCAGCGTGCGGCTCCTCGAGGAACGCCGCGTCGGAGGCCGACAGACGACTCATCGTCTCAACCCTTCTATGTTAGTTGACTAACTCACTCTGAGCCTACACGCCTTGCTTCATCGAGGCAGCATCAGGCCCGATACGGGGCGACATCGAGGGGCGGCGGGCGGCTCAACTCATAGGCGGCGCCCGCACCGACGATCCCACTCCCGATCACCACGACCCTCATGGTCATCATTCTGGGGTCACGAGACGCGCCGGCCATAAGGGGTCAGGCGACGCGCCAGCCGTGAAGGTCGCGCAGACGTGCCGCGACCCGGGTGAAGCGGTCGGCGTCCAGGACGGCGCCCTCGCGCCGGATCCCCTCCTCCGACAGCAGGAACACCCGGTCGAGGCGCACGTACGACACCTTGCCGTCGCGGCCCCAGGCACCCAGCTCGAGCCATTCGGGGTCGTCGTCGCCGTGGCTGGACAGCATCACGCCGAGCAGCCCGTCTCCCGCCCTGCCCACCACGAGCAGCGGCCGGTCCTTGCCCCGGTCCTGGTCCTCCTCGTACGGCACCCACGCCCAGACGACCTCTCCGGGATCCGCCATGCCGTCCAGCTCGGGCGAGTAATCCAACTCCGCCACCCGATCGATCCCGAACACCTCGCGCACGGCCCCCCGAGCGGGCCGCGGGTCCTCCCCAAGATCACCCATCCCCGCACCCTATCGAACCCCACCCCCACCAACCGCCACGCTCCCACCGTCTCCCAGCCGCCACCCACGCTCACGCTCCCAGGCGGCTCGCGCTTCCGGGCGGCACTCCACGGTTGCTTTCCAGGCGCCGGGTCGGCGGGAAGAGGGGGCGGTGAAAGTCGGCGCCTCTTGCGGGGGGAAGTGGGGACCGGGGTGCCCGGGTCACGAAGCGCCGTGACGGTGAGCAAGTGTCATCGACTCGCCGCAAGCGCCGCCCGCGGGCCTGTCGTCGCGCCTGCCGTTCTTGGCCAGTGCCTGCCCGACGTACTCCTCCGACTGCCCCTGCGAGTAGACGTCGGCGGTGTCGATGAAGTTGATCCCGGCGTCGAGCGCCCTGTCGATGATCCTGGCCGACTCATCGGCCGACTGCTCGCCCCAGCCGCCGAACATCATCGCGCCAAGGCAGAGTGGGCTGACCTTGAGACCGGTACGTCCAAGTACGCGAAATTCAGTCACGCTTCCAGTATGAAGATTCGTCTAGGAATCGCGCCGCCGGGCTCAGCCGACTTCACGCAGACCGTCGACCTGGCCGAGGAGCTGGGCATCGACTCGCTCTGGATCTCCGAACGCGTCTACGACGCCTCGATCGACCCGTTCATCGGCATGGCCCACGCCCTGTCGCGCACCCGCGCGCTGAAGGTGGGCTTCGGCGTGGCGATCCTGCCCGGCCGCCACCCCGTCCTGGTGGCCAAGCAGCTGGCCTCCCTGGCCGCGCTCCATCCCCGGCGGGTGCTGCCCGCGTTCGGCGTGTCACCGGCCCGGCCGCGCGAGCGCGACGCCTTCCCCGTCGACGGTCCCAGAGGGGAGGTGTTCGACGAGGGACTGAGCCTGCTCAGGCAGCTGCTGCGGCAGGAACAGGTCACCTTCAAGGGCGACTACTACCGGGTCACGGACGCCGGCGTCGGCCCGCTGCCCGCCAAGCCACTCGACCTGTGGGTGGGCGGCAGCGCCCCGGCCGCGCTGCGCAGGGCGGGCAGGCTGTCGGACGGCTGGCTCGGCAGCCTGCTCACCCCCGCGGAGGCCGGCGCCAGGCGCGAGGAGATCCAGCGGCACGCCGCCGAGGCCGGGCGGGAGATCGAGCCCGACCACTTCGGCATCTCGATCGCGGTCGCCCTCGGCGACGTCTCCGACGACCTGCTCGCCTCGATCAGGCGCCGCCGCCCGGACGCCGACCCGGCCGCGCTCGTGCCCGCCGGCTGGGCCGCCGCGCGGGCGCAGGTCGAGCGCTACGTGGCCGCCGGTCTGACCAAGTTCGTGGTACGGCCGGCCGGACGGGAACCCGGGCTGCGGGAGTTCCTCGACGGGTTCACCCGAGAATTGATGCCACTGCAGAACTGACCGGGTCGTCGCCCGACACCAGCTCCAGCGTCAGTCCCGCGGTGCCGGGCTCGGCCAGCAGGGCGACGATCACGGCCGCCACGTCGTCGCGTGGCACCGTGCCGCGCGGCACCTGCGGCGCCAGCCGTACCCGGTCCATGCCGGGAGCGTCGGTCAGGCCGCCCGGCCGCAGGATCGTCCAGTCCAGGTCGCGGCGGCGCAGGTCGTCCTCCGCCTCGGTCTTGGCGTTGATGTAGGCGGCCCACACCTCGTCGGACCCGGACGCCGACGGCCTGCCCGCGCCCAGCGAGGAGATCTGGACGAAACGCCGCACGCCCGCCCGCTCGGCCGCGTCGGCAAGCAGCACCGAGGCGGCCCTGTCGACCGTGTCCTTGCGCGCCACGCCGCTGCCCGGGCCGGCGCCGGCCGCGAAGACGGCCGCGTCCGCGCCCTCCAGCACCTTGGCGACCTCGTCGACGGTCGCGCTCTCCAGATCCAGCACCACGGCCCGGGCGCCGGCGGCCTCGACGTCGGCGACGTGCGCGGGGTTGCGCACCAGGCCGACCGCGTCGGCGCCGAGCAGCCGTTCGAGCCGGAGCGCGATCTTGCCGTGCCCGCCCGCTATCACGATCTTCATGCTGTCCATGGTGTCATGGGGCCATGTACGAGTTTCCTGAGGCACCGCCGCCCTCGTTCCTGTTCGACCTGGACGGGACGCTGATCGACAGCGTCTACCAGCACGTGATCGCCTGGCGTCAGGCGCTCTCCGCGATGGGCATCGACCTGTCGGTGTGGCGCATCCACCGGCGCATCGGCATGAGCGGCGGCCTGTTCGTGACCGCGCTGCTGCGCGAGACCGGGCTGAAGCTGACCGCCGAGCAGATCGACCGGTTGCAGACCATGCACGCCGACGCCTACGCCGAGCAGGTCGACTCGGTCAGGCCGCTGCCGGGCGCGGTGGAGTTGCTGACCGAGCTGACCGCGCGCCGCGTGCCCTGGGCGATCGCCACCAGCGGCTACTCCCGTACGGCGCGCCTGGCGCTGGGCATGCTCGGCCTGCCCGAGGACACGCCGATGGTCACCAGGGACATGGTGCGCAGGGCCAAGCCCGACCCCGATCTGTTCCTGGCGGGGGCGTCGCTGCTCGGCATCGATCCCGCCCATGCGATGGTGGTGGGAGACAGCGTCTGGGACCTGCTGGCCGCCCGGCGCGCGGGCGCGCTCGGCGTGGGGCTGCTGTCGGGCGGCTACGGCCGCGACGAGCTCGAACGCTCGGGCGCCTTCCGGGTCTACGCCGATCCGGCCGACATGCTGAGCAGACTTGATGAGCTCGGGGTGCGGCTGGCCGACTGACCCGTGGGAATATCGGGCCGAACCACCTGGCTGGATCCGAGCGTATCCACGACAGAGGAGCTTTCGATGGACTTGGCAGACATCGGCGTCACCGGCCTGGCCACGATGGGCCGCAACCTCGCCAGGAATCTGGCCGGGCACGGGTACGCGGTGGCCGTGCACAACCGTTCGGCGAGCCGTACCCAGGCACTCGTCAAGGAGTTCGGCGGCGAGGGGACGTTCGTGCCTTCGGAGGACGTGGCCGGCTTCGTGGCCTCGCTCAAGCGACCGCGGCGGGCGATCATCATGGTCAAGGCGGGCGCTCCGACGGACGCCGTGATCGAGGAGCTGGCGGCGGTGATGGAGCCGGGCGACATGATCGTCGACGGCGGCAACGCGCACTTCGCCGACACGCGCAGGCGGGAGGCGGCGCTGCGGGAGCGCGGCATCCACTTCGTCGGCGCCGGCATCTCCGGTGGCGAGGAGGGCGCGCTGCACGGGCCCAGCATCATGCCCGGCGGTTCGGTGGAGTCCTGGGAAGCGCTCGGCCCGATCCTGCAGGACATCTCGGCCAAGGTGGACGGCGTGCCGTGCGCCGTGCACGTGGGCCCCGACGGCGCCGGGCACTTCGTGAAGATGGTGCACAACGGCATCGAGTACTCCGACATGCAGCTCATCGCCGAGTCCTACGACCTGCTTCGCCAGGCGCTCGGCGCCACCCCGGCCGAGCTGGCCGAGGTGTTCCGCGAGTGGAACCAGGGTGAGCTGGAGTCGTACCTGATCGAGATCACCGCCCAGGTGCTCGACCAGGTGGACGCGGCCACCGGCAAGCCGTTCCTGGACGTCGTGGTCGACCAGGCCGAGCAGAAGGGCACCGGCCGGTGGACCGTGCAGAGCGCTCTTGACCTGGGCGTGCCCGTGACCGGCATCGCCGAGGCCGTCTTCGCCCGCGCCCTGTCGGGCCACCCCGAGCAGCGCGCCGCCGCACGCTCGCTCGAGGGCCCCACGCTGTCGGGCGTAGGCGGGCGCGAGCTCGTCGAGGAGGTACGGCACGCGCTGTACGCCTCGAAGATCGTGGCCTACGCGCAGGGCTTCGACCAGATGGCGGCCGCCTCCAAGGAGTACGGCTGGGACATCGACCTCGGGGCGATGGCCACGATCTGGCGCGGCGGCTGCATCATCAGGGCCCGCTTCCTCGACCGGATCCGCGAGGCCTACGACGCCGACCCGAACCTGCCCACGCTGCTGACCGCGCCGATGTTCGCGGCGGCGTTGAACGCGGCCCAGGAGGCCTGGCGGCGCGTGGTGACCACGGCCGTGCAGATCGGGGTGCCGACGCCCGGCTTCTCCTCGGCGCTGGCCTACTACGACGGCCTGCGCCGCGACCGGCTGCCGGCCGCGCTGGTGCAGGGGCTGCGCGACTACTTCGGCGCGCACACCTACCGCCGGGTCGATCGCGAGGGCGTCTTCCACACCGACTGGTCGGGCGACCGCGCCGAGCACCAGGCCTAGGAGCCGAGGGCCCGGTTGGCCACCGCGGTGACCACGCAGTAGCCGATCGGGCCCGCCTCGTCGTGCAGGGTGCACTGGCCCGTCGCGATGCCCGCCGTGCTCAGGTGGCCGGTGGACTCGATCCCGATGTGCTCGCCCGCGGGCAGCCTGGCCAGCGTCAGCGTGTAGTCCGCGTTGATGAACGCCACGCCGGCGGTGCCCGAGTTGCTGAGCGGGCTGGCGAAGTCGGCCGCCAGCGCCGCCCGTACGAACGGTGTCACCGCCTCCTGGCCGACCAGCGGGTGTGTCTCCCTGGTCCAGACCCGCTTGGGCCCGGCGGTCTGCCAGTCCGTCAGCCGCCACAGGTCGAACGGCGGCTCCCAGTTCACAGCCGGGAACGAGGCGGGCCCTGCAGGCGGCTTCTCGTCCCACGGTGGGGTCAGCAGCCGCTCGCCGTCCGGCTGCTCGGCCTTCCTCAGCAGCACCGCGCTCGCGCGGCCGATCGGGCCCTGCTCGGTTTCCATGGTGACGTCGACGACCCGGATGCGGCGGCCGTCCCTGATCCGGGTGGCCGTCACCGACACCGGCAGCAGCGGGCTGTTGCGGAACAGGTCCACGGTGAGCCTGGCCGGGTGCAGGCCGTCGTCCAGGTGTTCCGCCTCGACGGCACGGGCCGCCAGGCCGCCGAGCAGGCGGCCGTGCAGCATGTCGGGCGACCACGGGCTGCGCGCGATCGGCGCGGGGACCAGGTCGTCGCCCTTGGTGCTGAAGAACGGTGTCGTCACAGAACGAGATTCTAGAGCAGGCGTCGGGCCAGGCGGCGGAGATGGTCCTTCAGCTCGGGTGGCTCGAGCACCTCGAAGTCGACGTCGAGGAAGCAGACGGTGATGCCGATCAGGCCGAGGTCGTCGCCGCGGAGGAGGAGCTCGCAGGTGTTCTCGTTGATCGGCGTGACGATGCCGGAGGTGCGGCCTTCGATGGCGCTGGCCGGCGCGTTGATACGGATTTTTGCCGCGATGGGCCACATATCCCGGCCGATCCGGATTTCTACCCACTTTGCGATATCTGTGGCGGGGAGGTCTCTTGGTGGGAAGTGGGGGCCGTTGGGCGTTCTGGGGTGGATCCTGTCGGCCCGGTAGGTGCGCCAGTCGCGCCGGTCGGTGTCCCAGCCCACGAGATACCAGCGGCGTCCCCTGCTGACCAGGTTGTACGGCTCGGCCTGCCGTACGCTCGACTCGCCGTGGTGGTCGGTGTAGTCGAAGCGGAGCTGCTCCCTGTCGCGGCAGGCCGCGGCGATGCGGGTGAGCGTCTCCGGGTCGACCGTCGGGCCCTCGCGGATGATCGGCAGGGTGTGGGTCTGCAGGGCGTTGACGCGGTGGCGCAGGCGGGCCGGCAGTACCTGTTCCAGCTTGGCCAGCGCGCGCAGCGACGTCTCCTCGATCCCGGTCACCGTGCCGCCCGCCGCCGTACGCAGGCCGACAGCCACCGCGACGGCCTCCTCGTCGTCGAGCAGCAGCGGCGGCAGGCTCGCCCCGGCGCCCAGCCGGTAGCCGCCGGCCACGCCCGGCGAGGAGTGCACCGGGTAGCCCAGGCTGCGCAACCGCTCGACGTCGCGCCGGACGGTCCTGACCGCCACGTCCAGCCGTTCCGCCAGGTCGGCGCTGGCCCACTCGCGCTTTGACTGCAACAGCGACAGCAGGCGCAGCAGCCGCGCCGAGGTTTCCAACACGACCGCCATTGTGGCCCGATCCTGGCCGCGATGCCTCCTAGCGTGCTGCTCATGGAAGCTTTTCGTATCGACGTTCCCCAGTCCCGGCTCGACGACCTGCACGAGCGGCTGCGCCGTACTCGCTGGCCTGCCGAGCTGGAGTCCGTTGGCTGGTCGTACGGCGTGCCTGTCTCCGCCGTGCGGGAGCTGGCGTCGTACTGGCTGGACGGCTACTCGTGGCGCGAGCACGAGGAGCGGCTGAACCGGCTGCCGCAGTTCGTGACCGAGATCGACGGGCAGCGGGTGCACTTCGCGCACGTCCGCTCGGCCCGGTCCGACGCGCTGCCGCTGCTGCTCACCCACGGGTGGCCCAGTTCCTTCGCCGACTTCTCGCGCATCGCCGCGGATCTGAGCCGCGACTTCCACCTGGTGATCCCCTCGATCCCCGGGTTCGGCTTCTCCGGGCCGACGCGGGTCGCCGGGTGGAGCGTGGCGCGGGTGGCCGCCGCCTGGGTCTCGCTGATGGCCTCGCTCGGATATTCGCGGTACGGCGTGCAGGGCGGCGACTTCGGGTCCCTCATCTCGCCCGCCGTGGCGCGGCTCGATCCGGCGCACGTGGTGGGCGTGCACGTCAACGCGCTCACCACGTTCGCCACGGACGACATGGCGGGCCTGACGCCTGAGGAGGTGGAGCGGGCTCGAGGGGTGGAGCGCTGGCAGCAGATTTCCGGATATGCCGCCATTCAGTCGACACGGCCGCAGACGCTGGCGTACGGGCTGGCAGACTCACCGGTCGGGCAACTCGCGTGGAACCTGGACTGTTTCGAGTCCTGGGGCCGCGACGTCGGCGGGGTGGCCAGGGACGACGTGCTCACCAACGTGGCGATCTACTGGTTCACCGACACGGCGGGCTCGTCCGGCCGCCTCTACCGGGAGAGCGCCGCCGCCTGGGAACGCCCTTCGGCGCCCGGCACGACGCCGACGGGCATCGCGGTCTTCCCCGGGGACAGCACGGTCAGGCGGTACGCGGAGACGGCGCACAACGTCGTCCACTGGTCCGAGTACGCCACGGGCGGCCACTACGCCGCCCTCCAGGCGCCCGCCGAGTTGGCGGAGGACCTCAGGAAGTTCTTCGGCGGCCTCGCCTGAACCT